>CALKXN010000225.1 GCA_938003555.1 uncultured Robiginitomaculum sp.
TGCCCCACATCTCAGTTTGATGACGGAAAAGTCCGAAGACCTCAGCAGTCAGAGACATGTCATCGCCGACATATTGTCGAAGATGAGCAAAGTTAATGGCGTTATCGGGGTTAATGGCCAGCATGGTTAATATATATATAAACAGAATCCCAACAAAAGATGAACAAGAGGCTCAGAACTCTTTCAGGCAGCATATTCTAACACAAAGATGCTCATAAAACGAAAGGAGCCCGCCATGTTTAACTTCACTCCCCCTAAATTGACTGCGGGCAATGCTTTAAAAGGCGTCGCCATCGCTACATTGCTGACCGTTGCAGGCGCAGCCGGCGCGTCAACATCCCACGCGGGTCATAATCATGACACTACGTCCAAAACAGTCGCAGCCAAGGTAACGCTCGTCGCAGCAGCAGATCATGATCGCAGCTCTAATCGCCGCGAACGCAGACGAGATGACCGCAGAACAGATCGCAGACGTGACCGCGATGATGATCGCAGAACAGACCGCCGCCGTGATCGCGACAGTGATACGCGCCGTGACCGTCGTAGAGAGTACCGCCCGACATATCGACGCGGAACCTCAAATTACGGATATGGAACCCGCAGCTCACGGTTCGGCTATAGAACGTCTCCTTATTATGGTTACAGAACATCGCGCAGCAATCGCGGCTATCAAACCAACTATCGTAGCGGTCTGGGTATAAATTTCAGCTTTGGAACGCCCGGTTACTCGAATTATCGTTGGGCCTCTAACCCTTATAGCGGCTACCGCAGCTCTTATGGCTCATTCGGCCAATATCAAAGCCGAACCTATTGCCAGCGCGTAACTGTTGAGGGGTGGCATCACGGTCACCGGGAATTGGTTAGCGTCAAGCAGTGCTCTAACCCTTGGGACGGAACATATATCGTCCAAGGCAGCGAGCGGATCATCGCCTGCCGCGGTTAATATCCCAAAACGCTTTACGCCTCCGGCCTGTCCGGGGGCGTTTTTTCTAGCCATCATTAAAAACTTTGCGTAACGTCTCCTAAAGCTGCAGTGCAGCATGATAATTTATGCCAAGGGGACCATATGACAGGCGCAAACACTCTTTCACCCATTCAAGCTTATTTTGCGCAAGGTCTGCGCGGACGCTCCACATGGCAATATTGGCTATGGGGCATATTCTTTGCCGGCGGTATCTTTGCGATTGGGCAGATAATTGTCGCCGTGCCAATGATGTCAAGTTTAACCCCTCCCGGAGCAGAAAACGTTCCGCAGGGCGCAATGATGATTGGTATGATTGTCGTTTTGCTGCTCATGATGGCAGCTATCGCTGTGCCTATGCTCTTGTTTTTTCTGGGACTGAAAGCGAACGATGATAGCCGAAAGATCATGCATATTGTCGGAGGCGTGATTGCGGCTCTTATCGCGCTCCTCGCAATCGCCAGCATCGTCGCATCGTCGGGCGATACATCAGGCCAAGAAGATATGATATCGGCGGCAATTAAGAAGTCGCCCTTTTTCTACTCATTAATTTTAATGTCATTTATTCCCATGATTCTTGGAATTTTTGCCGCAGTTAAGTGGGTTCATGGCCGGAGTATCAAATCCGTTCTTACCTCTCATACCCATTTTCGCTGGGGCAGAGTCCTGC
Organism: uncultured Robiginitomaculum sp.; assembly: GCA_938003555.1. Lineage (GTDB taxonomy): Bacteria > Pseudomonadota > Alphaproteobacteria > Caulobacterales > Maricaulaceae > Robiginitomaculum. Next base: position 1,632 of record CALKXN010000225.1, read on the forward strand.
AAACCATGCTCGTGTTTTGGGCGATTGCTGGGGCGCTAGGGTTTATCACGCACCTTCTGGGCTGGTCAGAATATGAATATGTCTTTGATCCGTCGCGTTTTGCGGTCTACGCATTGATTTCGCTGCTCTTTATTCCGCTCCAATCGGCAGCCGAAGAAATCTTGCTGCGCGGATATTTGAACCAAGGTTTAGGCAAATATATAAAGAACCCATGGGTCGTTTTCTTTATTACCTCCGCAGGTTTTGCAGCGCTTCATTTGGGCAACCCTGAGGCCATCAAAGGCGCAGAAAATGGGACACTTATCCTGACGATGAGCAGTTACTTTGCCTTTGGCTTTATCGCTTGTATTTTGACCTATATGGATGGCGGGCTTGAAAGTGCGATTGGTATGCATGTTGCCAACAACCTCTTTGCCTCAACGATCATGGGCTATAATGATAGTGTCCTGCCCACGCCGACGGTGTTCAATACAACATTGGATCCGGCCAAAGACATGATCACATTAGTCATTAGCATGAGCTTGATGCTCTTCATTCTGTGGAAATTACGCAAGCCGCTCGTCCCGGACTTACCGAGCTTGGCGGAGACGACAGATGATAAAAGCGAAGTCTTTAGTTAGCCCTTATAAACCCGCCTTACTCGAGGCGGGTTTTTCATATCTAAACAGTCCTGTAATTCAAGCCCAGCGTAAAGTCTTGTTAAGGCCCCATGACATAGTCTGCTCTTTTTAAGCGGGGGAATAATGGGTCAGCGTCTTAAACAATATATACCCGCCATATTTGTTTGGTTCATCATGTTAATTGTCGGGGCAATGAAATCGGCTCCGATATTACTGCAAGGTGGCCTTCCCGGAAATGACGACTATATGCGCCTCGCT
>CALKXN010000226.1 GCA_938003555.1 uncultured Robiginitomaculum sp.
TATCAAGCCAAGGCCGCAGGGATAAAACGCGGAACACGCGCGCAGGATTGCCGGGATTTATGCCCCGAGATTGTTTTGCTTCCCGCCCGTCATGATGTTTATGTCGATTACCACGCACGTATTATTAAAAGCATCGAAAAACATCTGGTCGTTGAGAAAGTCTGGTCGATTGATGAAATGGAATGTGACCTTCGCGGTTTCACGCGCTTACAAGCCATGGATATAGCGCGGCGCATCCAAGATGACATTGCCAAAGATATTGGACAGTATGTTACGCCATCTATCGGGCTGGCGACAAATCAATTGCTCGCAAAGATCGCCTCCGAAATGGAAAAACCAAATGGCTTTGTTGTGCTCCATCCGGAGGATATGCCGCGCAAGATCTTAGGCGTTCCGCTCGAAGACGTCCCCGGCATCGCCAAGGGGAATTTACGACGCCTCGATGATGCAGGGATTTGGAATATGGAGCAGCTTCTGGCCATATCCAATAAACAGGCTCGCGCCCTATGGGGTAATATTGAAGGCGAACGATTACTCACACAGCTCAAAGGTCTGTCGATCATTCGCGAGGCCACAACGCGGCGCATGTTTGGGCATGGCCGAATTTTGACGCGGGAATGGTCATATCCTGACCGCGCCAAAGAATGCCTGCGTCTTTTGACATGCAAAGCCGCGCGGCGTTTACGGGCTGACGGTTTTTACGCCCGTAAGCTTTCTGTCTCTTTGTCTTTTATTGATGGACAGCGTCTTGGCGTAGAGCGGCAATTCTCGCCCTCGCGCGATGATTTTCGTTTTGTCGGCGAAATGAGCGAAGCCTTCTCCGCAATGGTCACAGCTTCGCGCGCCAAGCGGATTAAGAAAATCTCCGTCACGCTGCACGGCTTGTCGAAACCTCAAGAAACGTCCGGGGATTTATTAACATGGCGCGAGGATGACGCGAAGAGCAAAGCCCGCGAAAAACTCAGTGATCTTATGGATAGTATCAATGCCAAATCTGGGCAGGCGCTCATCCATCTTGGCCCGCGCGAAGAACCGCCCGGCGGATATGCCGGCGCCAAAATCGCCTTTGGCCGCGTGCCCACCAAAGAGGATTTCGTTAAACCGACTATGAAGCGCACAAAGAAACACCTACAGTCGCGCGCATGAGCCAGACGGATCTAGAGATGATATTGCGTGATATTCGCGCTTGCACATTTTGCGAAACGGCGACTCCGCCGCTGCCGCATAAAGCACGCCCAATCTGTATCGGAACATCACACTCCAAAATTCGGATCATTGGACAAGCGCCGGGCAATTTGGTCAATATCTCCGGCAAGCCTTTTGATGACCCCAGCGGCGTGCGCCTTCGCGAATGGCTTGGCGTCACCGAGACGCAATTTTACAATGCCGACCTTTTTGCGATAACACCGACAGGATTTTGCTTTCCAGGATATGACAAGGCCAAAGGCGACCTTCCCCCGCGCAAAGAATGCGCTCCGCTTTGGCAGGATAAATTAGACGCGGCTATGGCGGGCGTACCGCTCACATTGCTTGTCGGGTCTTACGCACAGAAATGGGTGCTGGGCACAGACGCCAAACGCACGCTAACGGAGACGGTGAAACATTGGCAGGAATACGGCCCAAACACCATTCCGCTCCCGCATCCCTCATGGCGAAATAATGGATGGATTAGAAAGCATGATTGGTTTGCCGATGTAATTAAGCACTTACAGAATAGAGTCGCGCGTTTAATTGAGTGACGTAATCTCTATGCGCGCGGTTCGGCTTTTCCCTGCGGCGTTCACAACCCGAAGCGTATAGAACCCCGGTTTTTGCGGTCGCCAATGTGTTTCGGTTGGATCAAGCGCGCTCTTAGCCAACCGCGCTCCGTCGACATACCATGATAAGGAACTCCCATCGGGTGATAGCGCAGACAGGGGCAAAGATTTCGCGCCGTCGGTCGATGTCAGCGCAATTTGCGATCCATTTTCGGGGAATAGGATTTGCGGCGCGCTACTGTCTGGCCCTTGAATGCGGCTAAGACCTGCCGGGGCTTTTTCGGAGCGCTGATAATTCATCGTATGGGTCTGCGCGTGAGGCAGCATGGCGAAGACATCAAAGAGTAAGGGCGCAGCGGCGCGCCGTCCAGTCATACCATATCGCGGCGCGCCATCAGCGCGGCCCGTCCAAATAATGACTGTCCACTCATCCGTATATCCCGCCGCCCATGCATCCCGATGACCATATGAAGTACCGGTTTTATAGGCGATGGGCGGCGCTTTATCCGATAGCCACGCCGGAACGCGCCCGCTCGGACTAGGCGCTTGGCGCAGAATTTGCGTAATCTGCTTCGCGCTTTGCGGGCTGATAAAGGACTTTGGCTCAGCACGAATTTGCTTATCATGCCAGAGTAGCGGCGCGGCCATGCCATCATTGGCAAGCGCAGCATATAATGTCGCTAAGCCTTCGGGCGTCACGCCCAATCCGCCAAGCGCAACCGCGAGACCGCCGCCTTCACCACTACGCTCAGGG
>CALKXN010000227.1 GCA_938003555.1 uncultured Robiginitomaculum sp.
CGCGGCGTCGGTATATTTCTCAAAGAGCTTGCCGGCATTGGCCTCGCCACGCCGCCGGGACTATCGGGCTTTACCGGCGCAGGTCGCCCGCGCCCGTCTCCCGTTGTGCGGCTGTTGTCATATCTGACCCCCAAGGACGGCGTTGAGATTATGATTGATGTCGACGGAGACATTCAAACTTTTCACGACCGCGTTCAAAAGCCCCTGCTTAACGCAAGCCAAGCGCCGCTTCCGCCTGCGGTGAGCGATGCTACAATTGACGTCCCGCTCATCAAAATCGCTTTTGCGCGCTCTGGAGATAAAGGCGACAAAGCCAATATCGGCATCATTGCCCGCGTGCCAACCTATATACCCTATATCTGGGCCAGTCTCACGCCAGAGATTATTGCGCAGGCTTTCAGCCACTTCGACGCGACGCCGCATTCCACGCAGCGCTTTTATCTACCGGGCTCAGGCAGTATGAATATATTGATTGATACGGTTCTCGGCGGCGGCGGGGCAGCAAGCCTTCGCAATGACGCGCAGGCCAAAGGCTATTCACAAATAGTGCTTGAATTACCGATTAAGGTCAGTGCAGACATAGCGGCAAAGATTGGGGAATAATGCCGGTATTTAAGTCCAAAGCCAATATATCATCCGAGCGGTTTGTTAAAAACCGCGCCGATATGCTGGATTTGGTTGAGCGCCTCAAAGAATTGAACGCGCGCGCCCCCGCTTTGTCAGCCTCCAAAAAGGAACGCTTTGAGAAACGTGGACAACTTTTGCCGCGTGAGCGCTTAGGCCGCCTGCTCGACCCCGGCATGCCTTATCTGGAAATCGGCAATCTTGCGGGTTACCTCCTTGATACCAAGAAAGAAGCGCGTTCCATTCCCGGTTCGACCATCATGGCGGGCATTGGATATATTAGCGGCGCGCGGTGCGTGATTGTCACGGATGATAGCGGCATCAAAGCCGGCGCACTCACAGTAGGCGGCGGATACCGCCTGCAACGCGCTCAAGAAATCGCGCTGGCACAAAAGCTCCCCTTTATTCATCTGGTGGAGAGTGCGGGCGGGGATTTGATGAATTATACCGTCGAAGGGTTTTTCCAAGGCGGAACGCTCTTTGCCAATCTCGCGCGTCTCTCCAAAGCAGGCATTCCCGTTATCTCCATCCTGCACGGCAGCTCGACGGCGGGCGGAGCCTATATGCCCGGCCTGTCCGACTACGTGATTGCGGTGAAAGGCGGCGGTAAGGCTTTCCTCGCTGGGCCGCCGCTGCTTAAGGCCGCCACAGGCGAGATTGCGACAGAGGACGAACTTGGCGGCGCGGTGATGCACGCAACCGTCTCAGGGCTGGCCGAATATCTGGTCAATGATGACGCGCAAGCCGTAGCGCTCCTCCGCGACATTATCGACAATCTGGATTGGCCAAGCCGCGCGCCACAGGCAGATCACATTGCCTTTGACGAGCCCATTTATGATCCCGATGAAATTGCCGGAATCGTCCCCACAGATTACAAAGTTCCTGTAGATGTCCGCGAAATCGCCGCGCGCATTGTTGACGGATCAGAGTTCACAGATTTCAAAGCGGGTTACGGCGTATCAACTGTGTGCCTGCAGTCTAAGATATTTGGCTATCCCGTTGGAATTATTGGAAACAATGGCCCTATTGACACGCAAGGCGCAACCAAAGCCGCGCAGTTCATCCAGTTAATGGATCAAGCCGATACGCCCGTTATTTTCTTGCAGAACACCACGGGATATATGGTCGGCAAAGAGTTTGAGCGTGCGGGCATGATCAAACATGGCAGCAAGATGATACAGGCCGTGACCAATATGAGCGTGCCGCGCATCACCCTGATGATCGGAGCCAGTTTTGGCGCGGGCAATTACGGTATGTGTGGCCGCGGTTATGACCCGGACTTCCTGCTGACATGGCCGAACGCAAAATCTGGCGTAATGGGCGGAGAGCAAGCGGCTACCGTTATGGGCATTGTCGAGCAGGGCCGCGCGGCGCGAAGCGGCATAGAGATTGATCCGCAAATTGCCGCGCAGCAAAAGGCCATGCTCACCCATATTTTCGACAGCCAGTCCGATGCTTTTTATACCTCCGGTCATTGCCAAGATGACGGCATGATTGATCCGCGCGACACGCGCAAAGTACTCGGCTTTCTGCTCGCCACCGTTTGCGAAGGTCGCCGCCGCATGGTCAAGGAAAACAGCTTTGGCATAGCGAGGCTTTAATGAAAGAGCTGCCCGACACGACAAAGGTTCTCACCGCGCTTAATGACGGGTGGCTGACGGTAACGCTCAATTCGCCGGACAACCGCAATGCTTTATCCGAAGAGCTCACCGCGGATTTAAATGCGGTGCTCGATCATTGTCTTAACAACATCAATATTCGCGGCATTACGCTGCGCGGCGCAGGCGGGACATTTTGCGCGGGTGGTGATCTCAAGAGCTTCAGCAAATTACTTGCCGGCACCGCAGATCATGCGGCCATTAAGGCGATGAACCGCAGCGGCGGAGAGCTCTTTGCCAAGATCGAGTCCCTGCCCCAAGTCGTCATCGCCTATGTTGAAGGCGCAGCGATCGCAGGCGGGCTAGGCATGATGTGCTGCGCGGATATTATCATTGTTCACGAGGCCGCAAAATTTGCACTAACGGAAACAAAGCTTGGCATTGTGCCTGCGCAAATCGCGCCGATTGTTGTTGCCCGCGTTGGTATGCCAACAGCCCGGCGGCTTATGCTAACAGCGGCGCGGTTTACAGGCGCGCAGACCAAAGAGATGGGTCTGTCGGATTTTGTCGTTGCAAATACCGATGAATTTATCGCTATTGAAGCTGAAATAAAGTCCGGCGTTCTGTCCTGCGGCCCGCATGCCAATGCGCTGACTAAGGACATATTACGCGCGTCGCAGCGTCTGCCGAGAGCCAATATGCTCGACTATGCGGCAGATAAATTTGCAACGGCGATGCTGTCTGATGAAGGCAAAGAAGGCATTATGAGCTTTGCGCAAAAACGCAAACCGAGTTGGGATAAATCATAACATGACAATGCCCGAGCTTAGCCGCGCCTTTGATATTGAATGCCATTCCATTCGTGATCTACTGGAAGGACGCCGCGAAGATATATTTAGCACCGTCACATTATTTAAAAACTGGACGATTGGCGATATTATTTCCCACTTACATTTGTGGAATATCGCCGCTGATTTAACGCTCAATGACCCAGAGAAGTTCCAGAGCTTCATGATGAAAATGATGGGCGCATTAGTCAGCGGGCAATCTCATCTTGAGCTACAAAACGCTTATTTTGGTAAGCAATCCAAAGCGCAATTATTTTCTGCATGGCAAAGCCGCGCCAAAGACATCACCGAGACATTTTCCACAGCAGATGCGGACGCGCGCGTGAAATGGGCGGGGCCGGATATGAGCGTGAAAAGCTGCATAATTGCGCGGCAAATGGAACATTGGGCCCACGCCCAAGCGATTTTTGACGTGCTCGGCGAGACGCGCGTAAA
>CALKXN010000228.1 GCA_938003555.1 uncultured Robiginitomaculum sp.
GGCTGTTAGCTGTCTCTTTTAGGTTCGCTGCGCCGGCATGGCCGCCATCGATATTTTCATAGTAGTAAAAGGGTAGACCCATATCTTCGAGACGCGCCGCAAATTTGCGGGCATGACCCGGATGCACGCGGTCATCTTTGGTCGAAGTATAGATGTAAGGCACGGGATATTCAGTCCCAGCCTTTAGATTATGATAAGGCGAAAGCGTGCGGATATATTCACCCTCCGGCCCTTTATCATCCGGATCACCATATTCTCCGACCCATGACGCGCCGGCGAGTAATTTATGGTAACGCTGCATATCAAGCAGCGGAACGCCGATTGTCACCGCGTTAAACAAATCCGGGCGCTGCGTGAACATGACGCCCATCAACAGACCGCCATTAGAGCGCCCGTGAATGCCGAGATGCTCAGGTGATGTGATGTTTTTATCGACAAGGTCTTCGCCCACGGCGATAAAATCATCATAGATGACTTGGCGCTTGGTTTTCAAACCTGCCTGATGCCAAGCTGGGCCGAACTCACCGCCGCCGCGAATATTGGCGACAACATAAACGCCGCCGCGCTCCAGCCACGCTTTACCAATCGTTGCGCTATATGAGGGGTTAATTGAGATTTCAAACCCGCCATATCCATAAAGCAGCGTTGCATTTTTACCGTTCATTTTTGTATCTTTGCCGCGCACGACGAAATACGGAATTTTCGTGCCATCCGTCGATGTCGCGAAGAATTGCTCAGCAACCATGCTGTCTGAGTCAAACCAGCTGGGCAGCGTTTTGGCTTTGGAAATTTTGCCGCTTTTCGTGTCCATCATCCATAATGTATCTGGCTGTAGGAAGCTCTCGCTGGAAATGAAGGCCACATCTTCTTTGGAATTGGTTGAACCGATGGAAATGTTTCCGTTCTCAGGGAAATCGAGTTTTTGACCGCTCCATGCCCCCTTATTAAATGTGAACATATGAGCAGAACCCGCAACATTGTCATAAAGGCTCAGCAGAACGCCATTTGCCGTAACGCCAAACCCGCCAATAGACTGGCGAGCATTAGGGGTAATCACTTCGTGCACGGCCGCAATCTCGCCGTCATCCATAAAGTCTTTCACGGAGAAAGAGAGCAGCGCGCCGGAGCCAAAGCCTCTCCAGTCTTCTTGCAGACGCACCAGCATCTGGTCGCCATGCTGTCCTGATAATTCAACCTTTGTCGGCACAGGCATTTTCATCGGCTTTAATTTATTTGGCCCGGTGCGCGGAATCCAATAATATTCTGTATCGTAAAAGGTTGTTGCCCGCGTCACCAAAATCTCATCACGGCCATCAGCATTTTCAAATGTACCTGACCACACACCAACATCTTTGGGCTCGCCCGTCATCAATGTACGCGCCTCGCTCATCGGCGTGCCGCGTTTCCACAACTTTGAAACCATTGGATAGCCAGAGTCGGTGAGCGTGCCTTCCCCAAAATCACGGCCAATCACCAAATTATTGCGGTCCAGCCACTGCGCGCCGCCTTTAGACTCGGACAGCGTAAATCCGCCTTCGACAAATTCGCCTGTCTTGGCGTTAAATTCGCGCACTTCAGTCGCATCTTTGCCGCCCTCAGAAAGAGAGACAAGGCATAAATTATAGGCCGGAGCGAGGCAATTATTACCTTTATAGACCCAGTTCTTATCCTCGGCTGTAGCCAGCGCATCAATGTCCAAGACCGTTTTCCATTTCGGCTTATCGGTCAGATAGCTATTCCGCGTTGTTGTGCGCCATACGCCGCGTATATGTGTCTCGTCCTGCCAGAAATTATTAATCTGGCCTTTGCGATATGAAGCATATGGAATTTTTTCAGGCGAGTTATACACGTCAAGCAGCTCATCTTTGATCTCATTATACAGATCACCCTTCATCTTGGCCGCAGAGGCGTCATTCCACTCACCGACTTTAGACAGAGCATCCGCGCCTTCGACCTCTTCGAGGTAAAGATGGCTTTCGTAATTGGGTATGTCCGTTGATATTTTCATTTCGCCGCTATCCGTTTTGGCCGCTTTATCGCCGCACCCCGTCAGGCCCAAAGCCAGAAAGGATGCTGTCGTTAAAAGCGCGATATGTTTAAAGGTCATGATGTTCCCTCAGATAATTATAGTTAGCTCTTGATAGGAGACGAGGCAGCGCGCGGCAAGCTTTGCTTTTTCAGACTTGGGTGCATATAGCAGAGTCATGAAACTCTATGTCATGAACGGCGCGGGAAACCGCTTTGCGATATTTGATGCCCGCGGGCGTGGCTTTGCTATGACGCCAGAGCTGGCACGCCGCGTTGGCGCGAAAGGCGGGGCGTTGGGCGCAAAGGGCGCAGATCAAATTATCGTCTTGCTCGACCCGCCCATTGCCGATGGCAGCGCGCAGCTTTACATGGATATTTGGAATAATGATGGCGGCCATGTCGAAGCCTGCGGGAACGCCACGCGCTGCGCGGCGTGGCTCTATATGCGCGAAAGCGGCCAAGAGCGCATGACCATTCAAACCGCCGCAGATTTACTCCACGCCAGCGCGGCCGGCGCGTTGTCCGTCTCTGTGGATATGGGTCAGCCGCGTCTTGAGTGGCAAGATATCCCCCTCAAAGAAGCCATGCACACGCATCATATCGACGTCAAAGTTGGCCCCATTGATAATCCCGTGCTCTCCAACCCCGGCGCGGTCAATATGGGCAATCCCCATTGCGTGTTCTTCATCGATGATATTGCGGCCATAGATATAGAGCGTCTTGGCCCCATGCTGGAATATTACCCCCTCTTCCCGGAACAAGCCAATATCGGTTTTGCGCAAAAAATCGCCGAAGACCATATTCGCCTGCGGGTATGGGAACGCGGCGCGGGGCTGACGCTGGCCTGCGGCACAGGCGCCTGCGCAGCTGTCGTGGCCGGCGTGCGGCAACACAGATTATCGCGCATGTGCCGCGTCGATGTCGATGGCGGGCGGCTGGATATTCACTGGCGCGGCACAGATGACCACGTCATCATGACCGGCCCTGTCGAGCTGGAACATGAAGGCGACATGCCGCTTTAAAAGAAAAATTATGTTCATTCGAATGCGAGGCAGTGCGCTATTACACTTTTTTCGCTCTCATTCCCTTATAACTTCACTTCATTACTCTTTGGAACAAAGAAAATTCTCAGGGAAATTCGCCTCAGGATATTCCGCATAAATAAAGGCATTCAAGTGACAAATATAATCTGTCTTTGAAATCATATTAGGAAACAAAAGTTCAATATATATTTGTCGAAATTTATCACTTTTCAACGTAATTTTTCGATAATCAGAGGGACTCTTTTCAGAGTCGAAACCTGCGGCCTTATAAAACATTAGGTCTGCCCGCATCTCAACG
>CALKXN010000229.1 GCA_938003555.1 uncultured Robiginitomaculum sp.
AAGCGTCTGATTTGTCCGGCGATGCGCCGCGTCCGCTGGCGGATCGATTGCGCCCAGCGGCAATATCTGAGGTCATTGGCCAGGATCATTTACTGGCCGATACGGCGCCGTTGGGACGGATGTTGTCTACTGGTCATTTAACGTCCTTTATTCTTTGGGGGCCGCCCGGGGTTGGGAAAACGACAATCGCGCGATTGCTCGCCGATCATGCTGACTTGGAATTTGTTCAAATCAGCGCGGTGTTTTCCGGCGTGGCAGAGCTTCGCAAAGTCTTTGCCCGTGCGCGGCAACGCCGCGATGAGGGCCGCGGGACATTATTATTTGTCGATGAAATTCACCGTTTTAATCGCGCACAACAAGATAGTTTCCTGCCTTTCGTGGAAGAGGGCGTGGTCACGCTGGTTGGCGCAACCACGGAAAATCCCAGCTTTGAGCTAAACGGCGCTTTGCTTTCGCGGATGCAGGTCTTCGTGCTGAACCGCCTGTCGGCAGATGCGATTGGACAATTGCTTCACCGCGCGGAGACACTGACGGATGAGAAATTGCCCGTGACCGATGATGGCCGCGAGGTTTTAATCGCAATGGCCGATGGGGACGGACGCTACGCTTTAGGTCTTGCCGAAACGCTCTATGCCCAAGCCGCGCAGGGGCAAAAGCTAAATGGCAAGACTTTGCCAGACTTTCTGCAAAAGCGCGCGCCGTCTTATGATAAGTCGCGCGAAGAACATTATAACCTGATTTCTGCTTTGCATAAATCCATTCGCGGCTCTGACCCTGATGCGGCGCTCTATTGGCTGGCACGTATGTTTACAGGCGGCGAAGATCCGCTTTACATTGCGCGGCGTATGGTGCGCCTGGCCAGTGAAGATATTGGCCTGGCTGATCCAACTGCGCTTATGATTGCAGGTGAAGCGGTGCGCACCTATCGCATGCTGGGCTCACCCGAAGGGGAACTGGCCATTGCGCATTGTGTTGTCCATCTGGCAACGGCGCCAAAATCCAACGCGGTTTACATGGCGTTTAAAGCGGCCATGAAAGCGGCGGGCGAGACGGGATCGCTTGCGCCCCCCGCCCATATTTTGAATGCCCCGACAAAGATGATGAAAGATTTGGGGTATGGCAAAGGCTACAATTATGATCATGACGCGCCAGATGGGTTTTCAGGGCAAAACTATTTCCCTGATGATATAGATCGTATAAATTTCTACGCCCCCAAAGGCGCGGGACGTGAAGCTTCCATTAAGCAGCGCCTGGAGCGATGGGCTGAGCTACGAAACACATCGCGGTGATAACTCTATCTTGCCGCACTCCGATTGCCCTGCCATAAGGCCGCTATGATCCAAGCTGATACTAAAATGCCCCAAACGCTCATGAGCGAGAGACGGTTTTTTAACCGCGAACTCTCTTGGCTGATGTTTAATACGCGGGTTTTAGAAGAAGCCGGTAATCCGCAAAATCCGCTTTTGGAACGTTTGCGGTTTCTGTCGATTTCTGCATCAAATTTGGATGAATTTTACATGGTGCGTGTGGCGGGTCTGTCCAGCCAAGTGCGCAGCGGTATTACAACGACAAGTCAAGATGGATATACGCCCGAGCGTCAACTTGAAAAAATCCGAAAGCGCGCCTTCAAGCTTATGCGTTCGCAGCGTAAATGCTGGCAGAAACTGCGCAGTGAAATGAGCGGTGAGGGGCTTAAGGTTAAAGCCGTCGATAAATTAAACGATGCGGAACTTTTGAATTTAACGAAAGTATACGAATCTCAAATTCGCCCGCTCCTTACGCCAATCACACTTGACCCAGCGCACCCTTTTCCATTCATTCCGAATTTGGGTTTCGGCTTGCTGTTGTCTTTTTCGACGCCGGGCCAAATTGAAGAGCGCCGCGCGCTCATTCCGATTCCGTCAAATGTTCCGCGTTTCATTCAAATTTATAAATCTTCTAATGGCCGCAAGGCAACATTTGTTGCGCTCGAAGATGCGCTCACCGCATTCGCTAATGACTTTTTCGTCGGGAGCACTTTGACGGGGCAGGGCCTGTTTCGATTGACGCGCGATAGCGATATTGAAGTTGACGAAAAGGCCGAAGACCTTGTTCTTCATTTTGAAACGCTTCTTAAGGCGCGCCGCCGTGGCCGCGTTGTGCGCTTACGCGTGACGGAGTCAATGCCGGAGACTTTAAAGTCTTATCTATTTGAAAGCCTCGGTGCTGCGGAGCATGAAGTGTATGAGCTTGATGGATTGATGGGGATGAGCGGACTGTCGCAGCTGATTGTGAAGACCCGCCCTGACCTTGTGTTTGAACGTTTTACTGCGCGCTTTCCTGAGCGTATTCGCGATCATGACGGCGACTGCTTTGCGGCGATTAAACAAAAAGACATTCTGGTTCATCACCCTTATGAAGAATTTGATGTGGTCGTGCAGTTCTTGCGTCAAGCCGCCGCTGATCCAAATGTGGTCGCGATCAAGCAAACACTTTACCGTACATCCGATGATAGCCCGATTGTTGCGGCGCTGATTGATGCGGCAGAGCGCGGCAAAGCTGTGACAGCATTGGTCGAGCTTAAAGCGCGGTTTGACGAGGCCACAAATCTGAAATGGGCGCGAGACTTAGAACGCGCGGGGGCGCATGTCGTTTACGGATTTATTGATTATAAAACCCACGCGAAAATATCACTCGTTCTGCGCCGCGAAGGCCGCCGCTTGCAGACCTATGCACATTTAGGGACAGGGAATTACCACGCCCAGAATGCTAAAGTTTATACCGATCTAGCATTGTTTACCGCAGATGCTGCCTATGGTCGTGATGTTGGAAAAATCTTTAATTTCATTACCAGTTATAGTCCGCCGCAAAATTTAGAAAAGGTCGCCGTCGCTCCGACGACATTGCGCCCGAAAATCGAAGACCATATTCGCGCTGAAATTAAGAACGCAAAGGCCGGGAAACCAGCTGCAATTTGGGCCAAGCTTAATGCGCTCGTAGATACGGGTATCATAAACTTGCTTTACGAGGCTTCTAATGCTGGCGTGCAAATTGATCTGGTTGTGCGCGGCATTTGCTGCCTACGCCCAGGTGTCAAAGGCCTGTCAGAGAATATTCGCGTCACCTCAATTGTCGGGCGGTTCTTGGAACATGCCCGTATTATGTGTTTTGGGAATGGCGCTAAATTGCCGAGTACCAAGGCCCTCGTTTATTTTAGTTCCGCCGATTGGATGCCGCGTAATTTAGATCGCCGCGTTGAAACGCTGGTGCGGGTTGAGAACCCCACCGTGCGTCGTCAGGTGATGAATCAAATTATGGTCGCTAATTTATCGGACGAAGCCAATAGCTGGGATTTGCAAGCGGATGGGAAATATATTCGCCGCGATACGTCTGATGTTGATGAGCCGTTCTCTGCACATCGTTATTTCATGAATAATCCGTCGCTGTCAGGCCGCGGTAAATCGCTCAAATATAAAGCGCCAAGCCAGCCTATTCGTAAAGGCAAGAAACGAACGTTAAAGATAAATGATAATGCTCCCGCGGAGCCGATAGGTAAAGATGACACGCGCTCTGCCGGATGATGGAATACGCCGCGTCGGCGTTATTGATATAGGATCAAACTCCGTTCGGTTTGTGACTTATGAAATTCACGGCGTTGCCACGACGCCAACATTTAATGAAAAATTGCTCGCCGGACTCGGCCGCGATCTGGCCCATACGGGGCGTCTTTACGGGGATGGTGTTGAGCGCTCAATTAAGGCGCTCATCAGGTTTAAGGCTCTGGCGGAGGCGCAGGGTTTAAATAAAATCCTTGTTGTTGCCACGGCGGCGGTGCGCGAAGCGCGCGACGGGGCGGCATTTGTTAAACGCGTCAAAAATGAAACGGGCCTGAAAGTGCGCGTCCTGTCCGGCGAAGAAGAAGCGTATTTTGCCGCTATGGGCGTGATCAATGGGGACCGGCGCAGCGCGGGCATTGTTGCCGATTTGGGCGGGGCGAGCCTTGAGCTTATCCGCGTCAAGAATCAGAAAGTATCTGCGGGGCGGACCTTCGCGCTAGGTCCCTTTGCAGCGCTGGACAATCCGGCAAAGCCGCTCGCCTCGCGCGCCTTGGTCCGTGCGCGCCTATCTGATGCCAAAGAACATTATAATGTGCGCGGCGGAAAGCTTTACTTGGTGGGCGGCGCGTGGCGTAATTTAGCTCAAATCCATAATGACCGCACAGGTTATCCGCTTAAGATTCTACAGAACTTTGAAATGCGCTCCCAAGAAGCGCTCGGCCTAGGCAAATGGGCCAGCGAAGAGGCGACGAGTGATCTTTTGATTTGGCCGGGAATTAATACGCGCCGCGCTGAAACCTTGCCCTATTCAGGCTTGGTGATGGTCGAACTTATTCGCGCGCTCAAGCCTGAAACGATTATATTTTCATCGGCAGGCCTGCGCGAAGGTCTGCTTTATGATAGTCTGACAGCCAAGGTCAAAAAGCGCACTCCGCTTCATGATGCTTGTTCGCATCTCGCCGCCGGAAATGAGCAAGGGCGCGATTTTGGCCCGGGCCTGTTTAAATGGCTTAAAGCCATAGCGCCGCATTTGCCGGGATGTTTCGAAGAAGAAAATGAAACGCGCCTGCGCAAGGCCGCCTGCGCGCTGGTCGGGATTGGCAAAGGCTTGCATCCTGATCACCGCGCCGATCTTGTCTTCGAAGATGTGCTTTACGCGCCGCTTGCGGGTCTGACGCATAAAGAGCGCGCCTATTTGGCGCTCATGCTCTACGCTTCATTTACGGCGCGCAGTAAGACGCCCAATGACGCTGCGATAAATTATCATCTCATGGCACGCGAACGAAAATATGCCATGATTTGGGGCGCGGCCATGCGCGCAGGATCCGTTATCGCCGCGCGCACGCCGGGCATTTTGAAATATTTCAAACTGACTTTTGATCATGGCACGATAAAGCTAATGGCCAAGCGCGGGCATACTGAATTGCTGAATCGCAAAAGTGTTCTGCGTCTTGAAAAAATGGCCAGCTTGTCGGGCTATACATTAGAAACAAATTGGACTCCGGCCGGCCATGATGACGCGACGGAAATGGATGATTAGTCCGCTAATGTATTCATAATTTGCGCAAGGGTAACATCTTTGTCTGTTACGCCGCCAGCGTCATGGGTCGTTAGCGTCACGTCAACGCGGTTATAGACATTAAACCACTCTGGATGATGGTTCATTTTTTCAGCATGAATGGCGATTTGCGTCATAAAGCCAAAGGCGCTGACGAAGTCTTCAAATTTGAAAACGCGCGTGATGAAGTCATCTCCGCCCGTCCAGCCATCTAAATCATTGGCGACGTCCTTGGGGTTTAATACTGTCATTTTCAGTCCTTTTATCAGGCAATGTCATAAACTTGCCGCATTGTTTACCATAGGTTCAGCCAGTAGCGAACATAAACTCTATGTAAGTGCTGTACATGCCGGGGGGCATAATGAAAAAACACCACCGCCTTGTGAACCGTCCGATGATGCGCGCGAGCCGTGCCATTCATCTTGGCGCGCAGGTGCTGACCATTTTGCTGATTATCGTTGTTGTACATGAATCCCTTATTCCATCTCAGGGAGATTCAAAAATTACCCATTTCGACAAAATTATACATCTTGTTGCCTATGGGGCATTGGCCACATTTGGAAAACTGGGCTGGCCGAAATTAAATTCGGCAATTCTGGCGCTGTCCTTGATCACTTTAGGAGCATTTGTCGAAGTCGCCCAAGGAATAATGTCAGTCGGGCGCACCGGATCACTTGCTGATGGCATAGCGAACAGTCTGGGCGTTATTCTCGGCATTGGCTTTGCAGGGGTGGTCTTGACGGTCATGAATCGTAAGCTTGCTGTATCACATCAGGACAGTTTTCAGCTTGCGGCCGACAAATAAATTTATCGCTCGCCTATCCGGTGAGCACCATTGGTGAGGAAAAGGAGTCTGGCAATGTCAGCTTTAAATTCAATGACGAAAATGAGCGCCCTTGGCGCAGTCTTGCTTGGCGGGGCGGCTTTTGCGCCTTTAGCCCTTGCAGGGAATGGCCCGGGCGGCATGACGGCTTTGCCGGGGCACGCTCAACCTGGGCAGTGTTATGCGCGGGTGCGCCACGGCGCGCAATATGCTGAAGATTCGCAAATTGTTGTTGTCGAAGAAGGTTATCAGCGTCTTGAAGTTTCTGAGCCGCAACTTGCCAGTCGCCAAGAGCAGGTCATCACCAAAGAGGCCAGCGTGCGTTACGAAGTGCGTCAGCCGCAATATCGTACAGTCTCTGAGCAAGTCATGACGCGTCCATCCTATGAGACGTTATCTGTATCACAGCCTGAATTTAGAACTGTGAAGGAAACCGTACAGGTCAGCGCCCCGCGCGTGGTCTGGAAGCGCGGCAATCCCGGACAGCTTATGGCGCAAGGATATAATGTCCTGTCGACGGCAGGCGGCGGCTATTCTTCCTCTGGTCAAACAGGCGGCAATGTCGGCTATCAGGGCGGTAATCACCAGATGATGAGCGGACAGTCTTATGGCGCCTCTGCGCCGAACCAGCATTGCGGCGCAAATTGTGAAATTTGGTGTTTGGTTGAAGAGCCGGGCGAGACAATGACATATAATCGCAAGGTATTGGCTAATCCCGGGCAGGTCTCGCGTAAGCGCGTTCCAGCAAAGTACACGAATGTTCAAAAGCAGGTTGTTGCTGATCCAGGCGGCGTTCGTGAAATTCCTGTTCCGGCTGAATATAGCTCAATCACGATTGAAGACATTGTACAGCCCGGCGCCGTGCGCGAAGTGAATGTACCGCCCGTGCAAGGCCGCATTCAAACGCGCCGCCTCGTTGAAAATGAGCGTTATGAATGGATGCGTGTTATTTGTGATACAGGCCAAGTCGTTGGCTCAGGTCAGAACTATAGCCAAGGTCAAAGCCAAGGCCACACATCGCATTCCTCATCATATGGTCATGGCCAAGCCGCGTATAGCGGATCAAGCGCGAGCTACGGCTCATCGTCTACAGGCATTGCATATGGCAGCGGCGCAGCGACGGGTCACGGCGCGTCAACCGGCATCACTTATGGCGGCGGCGCAGTGTCAGATTATCAATCCAGTCAGCCTTCTGCGTTGATTTATGGATCATCTAACAGCGCGCAGCCGGATTATGGCTTGATGGATTATGAAGGCACCCATGCTCCCCGCACATATGGCGGCGAGGGCATGAATGCAGCTCACAGTCCTTATAATACTCAATAAGCTTATTTGAGCTTGAGACTTTTAAACCGCTCTACGGGTCGTAGGGCGGTTTTTATATGCTTAATCTGTCGATCGCCCAGCGCGCCGCGTCACGCACAACGTCATCATCGTCATTGATGCGGCGCTGGGCATGACTAATCAATTTGGGCAGTCCTGAGTTTCCGATGGCATAGAGAACATTTCGAATAAATCGT
>CALKXN010000230.1 GCA_938003555.1 uncultured Robiginitomaculum sp.
TCACTAATCCGGTCGGCGACTTTGTCAGGATGACCTTCAGAAACAGATTCAGACGTAAATTCGTAGGATTGGCGGGACATCAATATTTATCCTTCGCGCGTCCCGGCCAAGCCGGGGGTACAGAGAGAGCATCGCCCAATATCCAAATGTGGATACCGCCTTCGCGGGGATGAGCGACAATTTAAAACCGTTGCCTAGTAACGGTAGTGTTCCGGTTTGAACGGCCCTTCGACCGTCACGCCGATATAATCGGCTTGGTCCTTGGACAGTTCCGTCAGCTTCACGCCGATTTTGGCGAGGTGCAGGCGGGCTACTTTTTCATCCAGATGTTTCGGCAACATATAGACTTTGTTTTCGTATTTCTTCGTTTTAGCGTGCGCATCTTCCCAAAGTTCGATCTGTGCCAGAACTTGGTTGGTAAAGGATGCTGACATAACGAATGATGGGTGACCCGTTGCGTTACCAAGATTGAGTAGACGACCTTGGGACAGAAGGATCATGCGGTTTCCCTTCGGGAATGTGACCATGTCCACTTGGTCTTTAATATTTGTCCACTGCATATTCTTAAGAGATGCAACTTGGATTTCATTATCAAAGTGACCGATATTTCCGACAATCGCCATATCTTTCATTTCTCGCATATGCTCGAGGCGAATGACGTCTTTATTGCCTGTTGTTGTCACGAAAATGTCTGCTGTTTCAAGCGTATCTTCGAGCGTTGTGACTTCAAAGCCGTCCATCGCCGCTTGAAGCGCGCAAATTGGATCGATTTCAGTCACTTTAACACGCGCGCCTGCGCCGCGAAGAGAAGCCGCAGAGCCTTTACCCACATCGCCATAGCCCAGAACAACAGCGGTTTTGCCGGCCATCATTGTGTCTGTCGCGCGGCGGATACCGTCGACAAGAGACTCTTTACAGCCATATTTATTATCGAACTTAGACTTCGTAACAGAGTCGTTCACGTTGATCGCAGGGAATGGAAGCTGGCCTTGCTCAACAAGTTCATACAGGCGGTGAACGCCTGTTGTTGTTTCTTCTGAAACGCCAACAATTTGCTCACGCATTTTCGTGAACCAACCCGGGCTTGCCGCCATGCGCTTTTTAATTTGCGCAAAGATTGCAGCTTCTTCTTCTGAGCCGGGCTCACCTTCGACAAGCTCAGGCTCGCCATTCTCAACGCGGGCGCCAAGAAGAATGTAAAGCGTTGCGTCGCCGCCATCATCAAGAATGATGTTCGGGCCTTCGGGGAACAAAAATGACTTATCAAGGTAATCCCAATGCTCTTCGAGCGTTTGGCCTTTGATCGCAAAGACAGGCACGCCAGCTTCGGCAATCGCCGCAGCTGCGTGATCTTGCGTGGAATAGATGTTACATGATGCCCAGCGCACATCCGCGCCAAGAGCCGTCAGCGTTTCAATCAGAACGCCGGTTTGAATTGTCATATGTAGGGAGCCGACAACGCGCGCGCCTTTAAGCGGCTTGCTCTCGCCAAATTCTTTGCGCAGGGACATAAGGCCCGGCATTTCAGTTTCAGCAATGTCCAGCTCTTTACGGCCATATTCGGCTTGGCTGATGTCTTTAACGATATAGTCAGTCATGACGATCTCTTTAATCTTGTGTGACGCCCGCAGGCAGAGGCAGAGGCACGGTTGCGACTCCGATTTGACGCCTAGTATCGGTCATTCCGTTAAGGGTCAAGTAACATATAAAGGTTTTCTTATATTTTTATCTCTGCTATTGCAGTTGGAAATTAATGCTCTTAAAGAGCCGCAAATTGACACAAAAGGACATATCATGGCATCCACATATGACATCGTCGGGATCGGTAACGCGATCATGGACATTATCGCCCCGGTTCAAGACAACTTCCTGTCTGAGCATAATATCCAAAAAGGCGGCATGACGCTCATTGATGAAGCCGCGGCCTTATCGCTTAGCACTGCCCTACCCGAAGCGGGCCGCGTTGAAGTGGCCGGCGGTTCCGGCTCGAATACGATTGCCGGCGCGGCGATGATGGGCGCGAAATCTGCCTATATCGGCCTTGTGGCTGATGATGCGGTTGGCACGCGTTTTACGCAAGGCATGCGCGATGCCGGCGTCACATATGACGTTGCGCCAAAATCTGACGGCCTGGCGACAGCGCGCTGCGTTATCGCGGTTACGCCGGATGGCGAGCGCTCCATGAGCACATTTCTTGGCGCGTGTACGCAGTTCACATCGGCAAATCTGGATCATGACCTCGTGGCCAGCGGCAAAATCGTTTATCTTGAAGGCTATCTGTTTGATAGCGATGAGGCTAAGGCGGCCTTCGTCAAGGCTGCTGAGATTGCCAAAGCTGCGGGAAACAAAGTTGCTCTGACCCTCTCCGATAGCTTCTGCGTCGGGCGTCACCGCGCTTCATTCCTGCATTTGGTCGAAAACCACATCGACATTCTATTCGCCAATGAAGCCGAGCTGACATCCCTGTTTGAAACCGAAGATTTTGAAGCCGCGATTGAACGTGTCAGCGCCTTTAACGTTCTCGCCGCTGTCACGCGCTCTGAAAAAGGCTCCGTGATTGTTAACCGTGAAGAGCGCGTCAATGTCGCCGCTGAGCCGGTTGCTAAAGTCGTCGACACGACAGGCGCAGGCGATCAATATGCGGCTGGCTTCCTTGCAGCATACAGTCAAGATAAGCCGCTAGTTGAATGTGGCCGCTGGGCGAGCCTTGCCGCCGCCGAAGTAATCTCACATTACGGCGCGCGTCCGGAGCGCAAAATCGCAGTCTAATCAGCCTAATCAGCGCGAATATCCCAATAAAAAAGCCCGGCCTTAGAGCCGGGCTTTTTCTTTGATTTTAATATGCTTAGACAGCCAAGAAGAACTGATCCACATTCTGGTTTGCAGCCGTCTTAAGACCAAGACTTTCAACCATTGTTTGCAGCGCGTCTCTGTTCGTGCTGGTGAGTGACACAGTCGTTTTATCTTCACCGTCAACTTTGACTTTCGCGATGACCGCTTGAATGTCGCCCTGCGTGTAATGCTTGCGCGTGGACTTCACTTCATAAGTTTTGGACTTTTTAGACAAGCTCTCAGCGAGCTCTTCGCCGTTTTCAGCAGACACACATGGCGCGTTGAAACGCGGCAAGTGACGCCCGATCCGAGCCGCTGTAGAGCGTTTCATCGGAAGCGTTGTCTCAACAGCCGTTTCCCATTGCTCCAG
>CALKXN010000231.1 GCA_938003555.1 uncultured Robiginitomaculum sp.
GCGTCGGGTTTGGCGGCATGTTTGCCACCCATCCGCCAATTGAAAAGCGTATTGAAGCGCTTAAGACATATGCGGGCGGACGCGATTATGTTCCTGCGCCTACGCCGCGCGCCGCGCCGCAAAGCCCAGCAGGGAGAGGCCGGTCACAACGTCCAATTTTTGGGAAACGCGGCAGAAGATAATAATCGCTGACAACATGCCTTGGTTGTAAACCCCAGTTATAAAATGACTGTTGTTTGATAGGGATCGTTTTTAATTTCGATCCACTAACCCTGTGGCCAGTTCCGGTATAAAGGCGACCAGTAAAATCACCACAATCTGTATGGCGATGAAGGGGAGAACCCCGCGGTAAATATCGCCTGTTTTGACTTCAGGAGGCGCGACGCCGCGCAAGTAAAACAGCGCAAATCCAAAGGGCGGCGTGAGGAAGCTGGTTTGAAGGTTAAGCGCAAATAATATACCGAGCCAGATCGGGTCTATAGTATTGCCCGGCGTGAGTTCCATCGCTAACAAAGCGGGCGCAACGAGCGGGACGACGACAAAGGTGATTTCGATAAAATCGAGAAAGAATCCCAAAACAAACATCACGAGCATAACAATCAAAAGCGCGCCAACCGGCCCGCCAGGGGCCGCTTCGAGGCCGCGCGCGACAAGGTCATCTCCGCCAAAGCCGCGAAAGACGAGGCTAAATATTGTTGCGCCGATCAGGATAAGAAAGACCATGGAGGTGATGTGCATCGTCGAGCGTGATGTTTCGGAGATATGGCCCGAGCCGATCAGGGTCAGAAAGGCCATAGCCGCGCCGAGCAGCAGAAGCAAAGCGCCGGCTATTGCGGCGGCCACCGCGATATATTCCAAGCCCGTCCATCCCGTCTGACCGAGCCGGGTATCAACGGCAAGAAGGTCTATAAAGACCATCAAAGCTGTGCCAATAGCAGCCAGAGCTATGGAGTAGCGCAGGGCTTTGTTATCGGCGTTTAGCTTCCACGCGGCGAGTAAAACGGCGCCCAGCGCGCCCAGCGCAGCGCCGCGCGTGGGAGTCGCGTAGCCTGATAGGATTGAGCCCAGCACAGCAATGATGAGGATGATCGGCGGCAGCATCGCGGCAAACGTGCGGCGTATAAATGGCCATATCTTCGCATCCTCTGGCCAGCCTGATGCAGGGGCAAGCTCTGGCTTTAGAGCTGCGGCAATGACGATATAAAGGGCGTAGGCAGCGACAAGTATCAGTCCGGGAATGAGCGCACCCGCGAACAGATCGCCAACGGAGACAACATTGCCGCCCGGAAGGTCAAAGCTGCGCTGCGCTTCTTGATAGGCATTGCTCATTTGATCACCGAGGATGACGAGCACGATAGAGGGGGGAATGATCTGGCCGAGCGTGCCTGACGCCGCAATTGCGCCGGAGGATAGGGCAGGAGAATAATTGCGTTTGAGCATTGTGGGTAAGGACAGCAGCCCCATCGTAACGACCGTTGCGCCGACAATGCCTGTGGAGGCGGCGAGCAGCGCGCCAACCATGACGACCGAAACGCCTAGTCCGCCGCGTAGCGGGCCGAATAAATCGCTCATGGAGTCCAGTAAATTTTCGGCGAGCCTCGATTTTTCTAGCATCACGCCCATAAAGACAAAGAGCGGCACGGCCATGAGTAAGTCACCCGTAATCAACGGAAAAATACGTCCCGGCAGAGCGAGCAAAAAGCTCGGTTCAAATGTCCCGCTGGCCACGCCTATGGCGGCAAAAATTAGTCCAACCCCGGCCAGGGCAAAGGCTACACGAAAACCGCACATCAAGACGCCGCAAAGCGCCGCGAACATCGATATGGCCAGCCATTCCGCGCCCGTCATTTTGGGGCCTCTGGCATGTGTCCAAAGAGCGGTGGAATATGTTCGGGCCGCTGCGGACGCTCATAACCCCGCAGGGCCAGCGCCGCGCGAAGCGCAATAGACAGGCCCTGGGCGACGACGGATATCGCAAATAAGGGAAGAAGTGTTTTGATCAGAAATATACCGCGAATACCGTCCGCTTCATTACTACCTTCAAGGGCGACCCAGCTTTGCGAGACAAAGCCTTGGCTCATCCACAGCAGGATAATGCAAGTCGGAATGATGAGGGCATAGAAGCCGATAATGTCAATAAAGGCTTTACGGTTTGGACTCATTTGAGAATGGAAAATATCAACGCGCACATGCTGCCCCGCAAGCAAAGTTGCGGCGCTGCCCAGCATAATCGTCGCGGCATGAAGATAGGTCGGCAACTCATCCATTTTGGTTATGGAAATGCCAAATATCGACAGGAGTACAACGCTCATTACAACAGCAATGACCATGACGGGTAGCGCCCATTTAACGACCTCGCCTATGGCGTAATTTAATCCGTCGAGAATGGAGATGAAATGCCCGCCAAGGTCACGACTAAATCTAATATGGGGAACACATAATATGATCAGCGGAAGAAGCATAAAGGGCAGCGCGAGCCAGCCTATGCCTTGGAGCGCCGCGCCGAGTGTTTCTACAGTCTCGCGCGTCATGGCTAGTCGGACAGCGCTTTACCGCGCGCCGCGATATATCGGCCGTCGCTCATTTCTGTCCATCCGCGATAGGACTCGCGGGCTTTGTAATAGCTGTCATAAATTTTGCGGGTCATGGCATCGCTTTGGCCCAGATCACGCACGACCTCGTCGGAGGTTTTAAACACTGCGCTGAGAATTTCGTTTGAGAAATATTGCGGCTCAATGCCGTGACGGGTCTTTAGCTCGACAAGCGCGCGGCCATTTTCATGGGTGTATTCGCCAAGGCTGGAATCATTGGCGGCTTTGCAGGCATATTTAATCATGGCTTGATCGGAGGCCGGTAGGCCGTTCCAAACGCCTAGATTTACACCGACGGATAATGACGCGCCGGGTTCATGAAAGCCGGGGGCGTAATAATAAGGGGCTTCGCGGTAAAACCCGAAAGCCAGATCATTCCATGGGCCGACCCATTCAGTGGCGTCAATCGCGCCGGATTGGAGCGATTGATAAATCTCTCCGCCGGATAATTTAACGGCCGCTCCGCCAAGGCGTCTAATGACTTCACCTGCAAGCCCGGGCATACGGATTTTTAGGCCTTTGAAATCTTCGAGGCTGTTCATTTTCTTTTTATACCAGCCGCCGGTTTGATGGCCCGTATTTCCGGCTTGGAAGGCTTTAATGTTGAACTTAGCTGATAATTCGTCCCACAGTTCTTGCCCGCCGCCAAAATCAATCCAGCCCATAATTTCAGCCGCCGTCATGCCCGCCGGAACAGCGGTGAAAAATGAGAAACCGTTAGACAAACCCTGCCAGTAATACTCGGCGGCATGATACATATCGGCCGCGCCAGAGCTGGCGGCGTCAAAGCACTCCAGAGCGCCGACAAGCTCTCCGGCGGCGTAGACCTTAACGTCAAGCCGTCCGCCGCTCATATCGCGCAGGGCCGCAGCGAAGCGATTGGGCATGATGCCGAGGCCGGGAAAGTCTTTGGGCCAACTTGTGGCCATGCGAAATTGGCGCATATTTTTAGACAGGTTCGGTGCAGCCAGCGTGTCCGAGCGTCCAGGCGCGGGTGACTTGTTTTGCTCTTTGGCCAGAACGCCTAGCGTGGCTGCGCCCGTTGCGGCGGCTGCGCCAGCTATGAATATATCGCGGCGTTTCATGGCGCGGCTTGCACGCGGTCAATTGTCGAAATGGGGTCTTCGTCAAAGCCGATCCAATGCCCGCGCTTTAAAAGCTGGGCGGGCTTGAAACGGGATTTATAATTCATCTTGGGAGAGTTCTTGACCCAATAGCCAAGATATAAATAGGGCAGGTCATTGTGATTGCATAAATTGATATGATCAAGGATCATGAAATTGCCGAGGCTGCGTGCGGATAATTCCGGATCAAAAAAGCTATAAACCATGGATAGACCATCGCTGAGTTCATCGACGAGGACGCAAGCGACCAAGATATGTTCCGCGTTGCGATATTCGATAATGATCGTGCGCGAGGCGCATTCTTCGACCATGATCTCGTAATTATGAAATTCCATGGCGCTCATGCCGCCGTCCGGATGGCGAAAGGAGAGATAGGCTTGCAGGAGCGCATATTGCTCTCGCGTTGCGTAAGGCTCAAGAATTTCGCGTTTAAGGTCTGCGTTCTTGCGAAGGGTTCGGCGAAAGCCTTTATTGGGTATGAACTCTTTGGTCACAACGCGTAGTGATTGGCAGGCGCGGCAATTCTCGCAGGCCGGACGATAGATCACATTTTGCGAGCGCCGAAACCCAGAGTGCGTAAGGTAATCATTTAAATGCGGGCCAGAAAGCGGATCAAGTTGCGTGAATATTTTGCGTTCCATTTGTCCGTCCAAATAGGGGCAGGGCGCAGGAACGGTCACATAGAATTGCAGCCGGCTGGGGTCAAACGGACGGGTCATGAGGCGGGCAGGTCAAATACAAATGGGCTCATAATGATAAAGCTTACCCAAAGAAGTAGGACGAGGGGAAGGCCGAATTTCACAAAATCTGAAAAACGATACTGACCCGGTCCCATGACGAGCAGGTTGGTTTGGTAAGCGATGGGGGTCGCGAAACAGCAATTTGCCGCAAAAATAACGGTGAGCACCATGGTCAGCGGATCAATACCGGATTGCGCGCTAATATTGACGGCAATCGGAGCAAAGAGCAGAGCTGTAGCCGTGTTGGACAAGATATTCGTTGTTGCAGCGATAACGATAAACAGCGCGCCGAGCAGGGCGACAGGGCCAAGGGGCATAAAGGTGTCGACGACTTGATGGGCAATGAAACTGGCTCCGCCGGTACGCTCGAGCGCGAGACCCATCGCGAAGGCTGCGCCGATGAGCAGGAAGATTTTCATGTCCAATGCGCGCACGGCTTGGCGAATATTCAAGCACTGCGTCGCGAGCATAGCCAGCGCGCCGCCAAGTGCGGCCAGCACAATGGGAACACCCGGCAGCGCGGCGGCGACAATCACGCTCAGAAATAAGAACCGCGCAATACGGGATTTACGAATATCGGGAAGCTCTTTGGTCGCCCAATCCAGCAGAAGAACATCACGGTTTTCACGCAAGTTCGCTGTGTCGGTTTCATAGCCAAACAGTAAAAGCGTGTCCCCGGCCTCAAGACGGATATCCAGCATATGTTCGCGCAGCATGCGCGAGCGGCGCTGAATACCCAAAACAAGACACCCTGTATTTTGGCGAAAGCCAGCCAGCTTTATCGAGCGGCTAATAAGGCGCGAGCCGGGCGCGACGACAGCTTCGCTAATCACGATTGCGCCGCGGTCTGGCATGTCTTTATCCAGATTACTAAAGTCCCCAATATTGAGCATACCGCGTAAA
>CALKXN010000232.1 GCA_938003555.1 uncultured Robiginitomaculum sp.
GATCCGTAATGCCGCTGCCTCGTTCTTCTAATGACGCCGCAGCGCCGTGCATTGCGGAAAACAGTAGAAACATAGCGATTGTCGCGCCCGCATAATAGGCAATGGATGGGTCATCCATAGATGCGGTTTCATCACTGCTGCGCGCAGTTTTAAACTGGAGTAAGCCTTGCGGGCCAGTGACCACATCCAGCTTGCCGCCTTCGGCTTGGGTTAATACAAAATCGGCGCGGCGCTGTTGCGTTTCGGTCAAAGGGCCGCTGATCATTTGAGAAAACATGAGGCTTTCACGCATCAAAAGATCGGGGCGTTTTTCACCCAGAAAGCTACGGATTTGACCCATAAGGACGTCACCAGCGATTTTGCGGCTCGGCTCGGTCACAATTATAATTGGCGCAGATTTTACGTCGCGAATATCACCGCGCAGGATAAGGCCCACATCATAGCGGCCAAGACGGACATCATCAAAAACATCATCTGCGTTAACGGCTTTATCCGGAGCAAAGTCCGCTTCTCGTTCAAATTGCGCCGCAAGATTTTCTGTCGCTTGACTTGGCGTATCTACGGCCATGATGACGCGCAGATCTAAATCACCACCCGAAGCATTATCAAATATTGTTGCAAAAATCGCGAAGATAAAAGCGGGCAAGATGAATGTCATCGCCATCGCGCCTTTGTCGCGCCACAGGCGCAGGGCAAGGGTTAAGAATACGGCGCGGATCATGCCGCGATGTCCTGCGGATTATGGCAAAGATGGTACATTAAACTCCCCAGCCCAGGCTCACGAATGATAAGTTCTCGTATATCGACGCCGGCCTTTGACAGCTGCGCGTCAATGCTGGCGACTTGCCCGTCTGGAACCATTTTATGAAATTGTCGGGGATGTTGCGTTAGGCCAAAGCCCTGAGCGGTTAAAATCGCGCTTACATTATCGCTCGGCTCAGTCTGCACCGTAACGCGGCATTCTTTATTCTGGCCAAAGCTTTTACTGATCAGCGCAGAGGGCGCGCCGTAGCCGCGCTTTTCGCCGCGTTCGATGATGAGAATACGGTCGCAATAATGCTCCGCCGCCTCAAGTTCATGTGTGATAAGGAGAACCGTCATTCCTGTTTCGGTCAGATCTTTGGCCGTTTTATGGATTGCGTCACGGGCAGGGGCGTCAACGCCTGCCGTTGGCTCATCCAGAATTAACACAGCGGGGTCGTGCAATATCGCCGCCGCAAAATTGATACGCCGCTTCATGCCGCCGGATAGCTCACTGACCTTGGACTCTGCGCGGTGCGCCATCCCGACAAGCACTAAAGCTTCGCCAACGCGCGCCGCGATGTCCTTACGTTTCAACCCGCAATATCCAGCAAAGACGCGCAAGTTTTCCGCTGCGGTTAAATGCGGATATAGACCAATAGATTGCGGCACGAAGCCAATGAATTTACGGCTATCAAAGCCGCGAACGATGGGATGACCCGCCACATTCACGCGACCGGATTTAGGCGCAATCAATCCGCAAATCGTTTTGATAAGTGTTGTTTTCCCCGCGCCATTGGGGCCAATGACGCCGATAAGTTCGCCTTTATCAGCGTCAAAGGAAAGCCCATTGAGAACGCGCGACGGGCCATATTCAACTGTAACATTATCAACGCTAAGGACGCGCATTATGCGCCGCCCGGCATTTTAAATTGATAAGCAATTGCGCTGCGTAGTGGTGAAGTTTCATCGACCCCCATGGCCAATAAAGCTCTATCCGCAGCGGCCATATATTGGGTGAGTGTTGTCTTTGCGCCGTCTTCGCCGCGCAGCGCAACTAATGTTGCCTTGCCAATATCGCGGTCAATTGTTTTACCAGCTTGGGCTTCGCTCAGCACGCGGTCTTTAAGATCATCAAGGAGCTGAAAAGCAAGGCCAATTTGGCGCGAGAACTCCGCCGCCGACTCAGTTTGCTGATGTTTGAGATCACAAATTTTAGAGGCTGCCAATATTGTGTAATCAAATAATGCACCAGTTTTCAGAGCATTAACTTGTTCTACATGCGCGGTATCCGTTTGCATATTATCATTATCGAGATCGGCAATTTGTCCTGCAATTAAACCATAAGACCCAACCGCGCGTGAAAGGAGTTCCGTCAAATCGATCTTTATCTGTGGGTGCAACTCTTCAATTTTTGCGATGATGCCATATGCTCGGTTCAGCAGCGCGACCGCGCCAAGAATGGCTGTGCTCTCATCAAATTTTACATGGGCTGTTGGCAAGCCGCGCCGTAAATCTGCATCATCCATACAGGGCAAATCATCCAAAATAAGCGATGCCGTATGCACCATTTCTGCGGCGCAGCCTGCATCCAGTGCCGCGTCATATGAGCCGCCAAATTCTTGGGCAATCAGGACGCACAATATAGGACGAAATCTTTTGCCGGGCGCTAAAAGGCTATGAGCGACCGCAGCATTCAGGCGAGGGGCGTAATCAGAACCTGCCGCAAGCTCTGTAAGGCGTGCATTTATCGCCGCGCGTAAAGCGTCTAATTGTGCGTTCGCGTAAGTTTTAGAATTTGCTAGAGCCGTCATGGGGTAACAGTAAGATAGTTCGGCATTTGGGCAAGAGGGCAAAAGCGCTAAACGTCGAATTTATCCTTGCGGCGTTTGCCAAAGACCATTTGCGTTTCAAGCATTTTTCGAAGGCCGGAATAGTAAGCCGACAGGAAATCACGGCTTTTCTCATTGGCGCCTTTTTCCCATCCAATTTTCGTCCTAATGCGGTCCGCAACGGCAACTATTGTCGCCAGATCATTATTGCGAATGACGTCTTCAAGGACATGCAATTCGTGAATGCCGTAAGCTTTAAGCTGCTGAGCTGTAAAGTCGAATTCGACATTATCCGGCAGGACTTTCTCTGATAGGTCTTTGGCCAGAATAGGGCGCGGCGCGCGCAACACCCACGTTCCGCCAATAATGTCGCCGGCCCGTAAATTATCACGATTAAACAAAGGGAAAAACAGAAACACACAAAACCAAATGGTTCCGGCGATATAAAGCCATCCTGACGCCTCAGTCAGTCCGCCAAAGAGTAAAAATTGTAAGGGTAGGAAAAACTCTAATTCTCTCATGGCGTTACGGGAAAAAACGGCAGGCGCCGTTAATCGTCCGCCGTCGCGGGATGTCACTCTAATTTTCAACATACGTTTGCCCGGAGTTGCAGAGTGCCGGCTAATTTCGAAGGCTGTGAAATAAAAGCTTCGCAGGAAAAACCACAGCATAGTCAATAATACTGACCCTATCTCTGAGTCGATCTGCCCTGCGGCTCCGAAGGTCAGGCCGTAAATGATCGCGACAGTCGTTATCACGATGGCTATAATTGCCATATCAATAAAGAACGCCCCAAAGCGCGCGCCCATATCCGCAAGTTGAATGCGCAGATCGACGCCTTCAGGAGTCACTAAAGACCGGGTTAAAGCAGGCTCTTTATAGGCTGTGCTGCGAGGGGCTTGGCTCATGATTTTGGCCTTAGGTTAAAGCGGCCACGCGGGAGGTACAGATAGAGACACCACAGGAACAACATCCCGCCGCCAATTGTAAATCTTAGGCTTGTGCTTTTGACCAATTGCCGCGCAAAACCCTCGAGTAAACCCGCCACAATCAGCATGACCACAACGCCTGCCATTAACACCGCGCCTTGCCGCCCGGCTGCGGAGGCCGACTCCAGACGCGGTTTATTTTTTGGGAAAGCGAGCGAAAGACCGATGTGAAACCCTGCTGCTCCAGCTAAGACAATCGCAAAAATCTCTGTTGTGCCATGGATTGAAAGCCAGCCTGCAGCCTCAACGCCTAATCCGCGGTCTGCAAAAAGAGCTACAAATGAGCCAATCATGCAGCCCGTGAAGGCCATAAAAAAGGCGGTTGGCAAACAAAATGCAAACCCAAGGGCAAAGGCCATAATAGCGACTTTGGAATTATGACTCATTAGAAAGGCCGAGAAAGCGGAGAGACCATCATCGCTGCTCCCGTCAAACAAACTATCTCGTAATGTTTCTGTACTGGCCGTCGGGTTACGAAAGTCACTCATTGCGCCAGGTGAAAGCGAGTAGAACCAATCCATATTCGCCATGACAAGAATATAAGAAATGACTGTAAATACTGAAATAATAAGGAAACTTGCTGTTGTTTCCTTCCACAAAGCTTGCGCAGCATTCGGCCAGTCTCGCACGAAAAACCCACCAATACGTTTTGCCAGTGATGTCCGCGTTCCATATAAAATAAAATAAGCCCGTGTTGAGAGGCTTTCTAAATATTGGACAACGCTTTGATCTAATGATGTCGCGCGGGCAACAGATAGAGACGATAATGCGGAACGGTAAAGACCGGGCAGAGCGATCATCTCTTCATCCGAGATAGATCGCGTTGAACCGCTTTCTATTTTCTTGACGATCCGTTCAAGTTGACGCCAGCTTTTCTCGCGCTCTTTTCTGAAACGGCTGGATTTTAAACCTGCTTCTGACATTAAAGACGTCCTTTGAGTTTAAGGGCAAGGAAACGATTGAGAAGTTCGGATGCCAGATTATCTGGGTCACATTCTAAGATTTGAACCCCCATGCGGCGCAATCGCCCAAGCACAATTGTACGTTCATTATTGAGTGTATTGGCGATAACGGCCCGCGTGACATCATTCACGTCCTCGATCTCACGGTTCATATATGATTCTAGAGATAAATCCTTGAATGTCACAAACATGACCAAATGCGTCTTCGTGAGCCGCGATACATTTTCGAGCATCAACTCTGCAGTTGTTGTGTCCACAAAATCAGTAAAAATGACCACCAAGCTTCGGCGGCGAAGTTGCTGTTTTAAACGCGTCAAACCAAAGGTGAAATTTGTCTCTGTAATTGCATATTCAATTTCAGCTGCTTGCTTTTGGATATGTGCAAAAGCGGGGAGACCTGAAACGGGTTTCAAAAAAGCCCGAGGCTTGGAGTCAAAGGCGTAGAGCCCGACGCGGTCACCGGTCTTAAGCGCGATATAAGAGAGCAGCATGGCGCTATTCAGGGCCCGATCAATTTTCGGAACCCCTTGAATAGGATCACACATGAGGCGTCCGCTATCGACAGCGAAGATAATGTTGTGATTGCGCTCTGTTTGGTATTCTTTTGCAACGAGGTCACGATGACGCGCAGAGTGCTTCCAGTCGATAGAGCGTCGATCCATACCCACAACAAATTCGCGCAAGCTGTCAAATTCTGTCGACTCGCCGCGCGTATCCTGAAGCTTTTGGCCAAGCCGTGCATTGCGGTCAAAAAACGCCATCGCCTTTTTGGATACAGATTTTATATTTGGAACAACAGGGATTTGCTTGGCATTATAAATGACGGTCTGCTTATAGACCATGCCAAGAGGCCCAGGCCAGCGCGTCCATAGGGATTTCACATTTGCATTTCCGCGTCTGCGCGTCTTGACGCTAATCACATCACTGACAACCGGCGCGCCGGGATAGGGTGTGAGTTTAATATTGTTGGGTTCAAGCTCTAGTTTTCCATCGGTCTCAATACGAAGCTGAATATTTCGCGGTTTGTTGCGCTTGGGAAGGTTTACATCAATTTGGACGTCAATTTCATCATCTATGTAGAGTGTGCTCGGCCATAAAATATCGGGCGCAATTGATTTCATCGGGGCAGCCAAAAGAGCATCAATACCCAATATCGCGGCAAGCCCAGCGACAAATATAATGCCTAGTCCCGCCATTTGGGGCGCGAGCAACGCCAATATCAACGCCACCGGAACGCAAATGGCCATAATAAATATGGCACGTTGCGTCGGATAAATCGTCGACTTCTGGCGCGATTTTAGAATGTCCTGTTTAGGTGGCTTCATGCTAGCGCGGCGCGGCCGTTTGCGCGATGACTTCGATAATTTGTTCGTCTGCTGTGCGTCCTTCAATTTCAGCAGCCGGAGACAAAATTGTGCGGTGGCGCAGGGCAGGCAGCGCAATATTTTTTACATCATCTGGGATAACGAAATCCCGGCCATCCATTGCCGCTTTGGCCCGCGCCGCTGCAGCTAGCATCACGCCGGACCTTGGGGACGCTCCGGTGACAAATGACATGCTCTCGCGAGTCGCCCGAACAAGATTGACCACATAAGCGATAACTTCTTCGGTCAATTTTACATTGGCAACTGCCGCGACAGCTTTGTCAATTTTGGCGCGTGTTACAACCGATTTAACGCCAT
>CALKXN010000233.1 GCA_938003555.1 uncultured Robiginitomaculum sp.
ATGACGCCGCAATTGCAGCAAGCGATTAAACTGTTGCAACTCTCAAATATTGAACTCTCAGCCTTTGTTGAAGAGCAGCTGGAGAGCAATCCTTTGCTGGAGCGCGGGACAGGGGATGAGAACCGCCGCGGGGAAGAGGGCAGCGAGCGCAGCGCAGATGATAGCTATAGCGAGATGGAACTATCCGCCCCCGCCGCAGCGTCTGAGTCTATGGACGCGCCGGATCACGCCATGGATAGCGAAGCGACAGTTGCCGATCACGCCGCAAATGCGCCGGCGGCCGATGTTGGCGGGTCTGTGGATTGGTCAAAATCATCGTCAAGTGGGGGCAGCTTTAACAGCTCCGGTGATTACGATGCGGCGGCGAATACGGCGGCAGAGATTTCACTACAAGACGCCCTGACCGAGCAGCTGGCTATGGCCGCGCCGGAGCAAAATGAGCGCCTCATTGGGATGCATCTGATCGATCATGTTGATGAAAATGGATATTTACGCGCCAGCTTGCCAGATATTGCAGAGCGTCTTGGCGTGTCGGAAATGCGCGTTGAGAGCGTGCTGACCATGATGCAGAGTTTTGATCCGATTGGCGCCATGGCCCGCGATCTTCGTGAATGTCTGGCGATACAGCTGCGCGAGAAAGGCGAGCTGGATGAGGCGATGAATATCTTGCTGGATAATCTACGTGCTTTGGCGGGGCATGATCTGCCTAAGCTATGTAAATTATGTGACGTAAGCCGCGATGCATTGATGGCGATGGTCGCCAAAATCAAAGCGCTGTCGCCCAAGCCGGGGCTGGCCTTTGGCGCGAGCGCATCCGCCGTTGTCGAGCCAGACATCTTTGTGCGTGAGCAGCCCAGCGGCGGCTGGGCGGTTGAGCTGAACTCAGACACGCTGCCGCGTGTTTTGGTCAATTCGCGTTATTACGCCGAAGTGTGCGCGCTGACTAAAGATGAAGAAACGCATTCTTTCATGAGCGAGTGCCAAGCCAATGCCAGTTGGTTGGTGAAATCCTTAGATCAACGCGCGCGCACAATCCTAAAGGTCGCGAGCGAAATTGTGAAATATCAAGACGGATTCTTTGCTTACGGTATTGACCATATGCGCCCGCTCAATTTGAAACAGATCGCCGAAGCGATTGAGATGCATGAGTCCACCGTCAGCCGCGTGACCAGCAACAAATATATGGCGACGCCGCGCGGGACATTTGAGCTTAAATATTTCTTCACGGCGGCTATTCCGTCATTGGGCGGCGGGGAGCTACATAGTGCAGAGACGGTGCGCCACAAAATTAAGATTTTGATTGGCGAAGAGACGCTACCCAATGTGCTGTCCGACGATAAAATTGTCGATCTCTTGCGCGCGCAAGGCATTGATATTGCGCGCCGCACCATCGCAAAATATCGTGAGTCTATGGGCATTCAGAGCAGTGTCGAGCGAAGACGTCAGCTTAAAGCTGTTAGCTAAATTTACGCCTCTATTGCAGGGCGTCTGCGTTGCAAAATAAGTGTTGTGCCCATCAGAACGAACGCGCCAATCGCGGCGACGATTGCCACAGGCATATTGGCCGACTCAGGCTGTAGACGCGCCACAACAAGCCATGCCAGTCCCCAGATGACGGGGACAACATAGGCCACATTGCCGTTCATACGGCGCAGGTTAAACACGACCCAGCCCAAAGCTGCGGCAAGGGCAATCAGCGCAATCGCAAGGCTTGGAAGGCCAAGACCGACAAAGCTATAAGAGCCGAGCGAGGCCCAGTTCAGCCAAAAGGCGAGGGATGTCCATCCGGCAATCAGGCTGATCGGCATCCAGCATAAATAACGCTCAATTGTCGATAACTCAGCCTTACGCCGCGTTAGAATTACGGCGGCTTGAACCAGGCAAATCATTGCCGGAACAAATACAAATGCCGTTAGCCATTTCGAAGCTTCCGGTGAGGGCAGAGAGGCCACAAGGCCCCACATCGATACAAAGCCAAAACCAGCGACGGTCCACCAGCCGACATCGCGGTAAACCGCTTTGTCTCTAAATTGCGGCAGTAATTGAATGATGCCATAGGCGATGCAGCCTACAAAAATCGGAAGCCAGATCGAAAAGGCCACGCCAAAGGGCACGAGGACAGTATCCGTATATTCGGATTGCTGTTGTATCGTACGGCCAATGCCAAACATCCAAAGGGACGAGCAAATCCACATGGCCGGAGCCAAAACTAAATTCAAAATACACCGTAAAATAACCATCACATCCTCGCAAATTACAAATCTAATACGCATGGCGTGGTAATTTGTGTCAAATTTTAAAATTAAATATTTGTATTGCTACGGGGGCG
Organism: uncultured Robiginitomaculum sp.; assembly: GCA_938003555.1. GTDB lineage: Bacteria > Pseudomonadota > Alphaproteobacteria > Caulobacterales > Maricaulaceae > Robiginitomaculum. The sequence goes on from CALKXN010000233.1 coordinate 2,330, forward strand.
CAATCTCATGCTAGAATCTAAATTCAGCCACATGAGAAGGAAGAATATGCAAGTTCGAATTGTTAGCAAAGGCATCGATGTTTCACCCGCAATTAGCGACCGGATCAAAGGACGACTTGAAGACATGATGGACAAATATATTCACAGGGAGGGCGATGCCACTGTCGCGCTCTCTAAAGAGGGCTCCGGCTTTCGCGTCGTCTGTGATCTCAATTTGCCGTCCGGGACATCCATGCAAGGTCAGGCCGACGCGCAAGACGCTTATGCTGCGGCGGATGACGCGCTTACGCATTTGGAAAAACGCCTGCGCCGCTATAGCCGCCGTATGAAAGATCATCACGCCGGAGCCAAGGCCGAAGCCATGGCATATTTCGTCATTGAAAACCCGGTCGCGGATGGCGATGATGAAGCCAATACGGGCAAGGATGATCCCATCGTGATTGCTGAAAATGCCGCGAAGATTCGCACATTAACTGTGAGCATGGCCGCCCTAGAACTTGGCCTTTCGGATTCAGGCGTCGTCGTCTTTCGCAATGCCCGTCACGGCGGCGTAAACGTCGTGTTTAAACGCTCTGACGGTAACATTGGCTGGATCGACCCGGCCACATAAGGCAAAATTTGCCCTGTTCTCGGCGATTGACGCCAGCATGTTGGGGCGGTAAAGCGCCGCAAAATTCAATATCTGGCCCCCCTTATGTCTCTAGGTAATCTTTTCACGCGCGACACTGTCGTTCACAAAATATCGGTCAGCAGCAAAAAACAGCTGCTCCAAGAGCTTGTGAAAACGGCAGCAAAGGATGAAGCGCTCACGGCCTGCGGTAAAACCCGCGACCTGCTGGGCGCGGTACTGGAGCGTGAACGCCTTGGCACGACAGGCATTGGCAGCGGCGTGGCCATCCCGCATGCGCGCATTGAAAATCTGTGCAAATTATGCGCGGTCTTTGTTACGCTGGATAAGCCGATTAGCTATGACGCCGTAGATGATCGCCCTGTCGATATCGCTGTCCTTCTGCTAGCGCCTGAAAATGCAGGCAGTGAGCATTTACGGGCTCTGGCCCAAGTTAGCCGCGCGCTGCGCCGCGAAGATTTTCGCAGCCGCCTTCGCGCCGCGCCCAGCGCCGAAGCGCTGTTCTCTATGCTGACCGAAGGGGAACAAAGCGACGCTGCATAAGCTGCACAGACTCCTCTTGCGCTTTGCGCAATCGCCGCTATAACCCCCATTCCCATAAATATGGGCGCAGCGATGCGGGCTAAAGGCATGCCCGATTGCTCGAAAGGCAAACCCGCCTCAAAGCGGGTCATTATTAGGAGACCGAAATGCCAAAAATGAAGACCAAGTCAGGCGCGAAAAAGCGCTTCAAACTGACGGCCAGCGGCAAAGTTAAAGCCGGCCATGCCGGTAAACGTCACGGAATGATCAAACGATCAAATGATCAAATTCGCAAAAAACGCGGAACGCGCCTTCTCAAGGCATGTGATGCGAAAGTTGTTCGTAAAAAATATCTTCCCAACGGCTAACGCCAGCCACTTTTATAAAATCAGTTTAGGAGCACACTATGTCCCGTGTCACCCGCGGCGTTACCAAACACGCCCGCCACAAGAAAATTATCGACGCCGCCAAAGGTTATCGCGGTCGCCGCAAAAACACCTTCCGCATTGCTAACCAGGCCGTCGAAAAAGCCGGTCAATATGCTTATATCGGCCGTAAGCTTAAGAAGCGCCAATTCCGCGCGCTCTGGATCCAGCGGATTAACGCTGCGGTTCGCCAGCACGACATGACCTATGGCCGCTTCATTGACGGCCTAAACAAAGCCGGTATCGACGTGAACCGCAAAGTCCTCGCTGACCTTGCCATCACAGAGCCCGCCGCGTTTAAATCCTTGGTCGAAACCGCCAAAAAACACGCCAGCGCGCCGCATACTGTGAAGTAAGCAGGCCCGCAGCCGCAGAATTTTAAAGGCTCCCTAGCGGGGGCCTTTTTTGTGGCTTATATGTCTATTTCCGCTCATCCCAGCCTGCGCTGAGATGAGCGGGTGTTGGGTGCATCTCCAATCTCGCCCCCATCCCCCTCGCTTCGCTCACGGACTTCCCCCGTAAACAGGGGAAGGTTGTTCTTTCTTGGTGCGGAAACCTTCTCCCGCCTGCGGGGGAAGTGGGCCGCGACCAACGGGAGTGGGTCGATGGGGGCTTTGTCTATCTCTAATCTCTCATTTCAAATCCTGTATTCTGTAAAAAGTAGGGCTGTCCGTGCGGGCGATTTAGAACCGGAAAAGTACCGAAGGTTAAGTGTTTCGTTCTCAATCACCTTGAGCGGGTGATAGGGCTCAAGCGGCTTTACTCATCCGAAGATAAGCTCCACCACCGCACGGCGATATTGCTGCGAACGGCCACCGGGGAGTTTTGGTCCCTTTAGCTCTCGCTCGCGAAGCTCCACTTGATACGTTTTACCAAGCTTTACTCCATACCGCCCTATCTCCAGCCAGCCAACGATCACCTGCCTGCCCTGTGAGATAAGGACAGCTTCAACATAGGGGATGATTGAGAGGCAGGGATGTATCTCTGCATTTTATTCGCCTAACTCTCCCCTCCGTCATCCTCGTGCTCGACACGAGGATCCAGCGGGCAAACAAATGCCGTGTTTGAAAATGCGTGATGAAACAGAAGCTTATCGGCTTGAGATTGAGTTCACAGTTTGGAAATGGATCCTCTGGTCAAGCCAGAGGATGACGGTCAGTGGGGGTGGTGTAGAGTTTTGCAACCGCCCCAAA
>CALKXN010000234.1 GCA_938003555.1 uncultured Robiginitomaculum sp.
AGGATCGCACGACCCAAACCATTTCCAGGTCCTGCTAGCTGTTCGTCAAGCATTGAGCGTTTCACCCGCCACCCCACGAATATCACGATCAAGAAACCCGCGGTTGGCAGCATGACTTTACCCGTAAAACCATCAATCGCATCAAGTGCAGGGGTCATGAGTTGATTTTTCTCGTTCAAACCTACTCCGAATACAGAAATCAATCCGATTAAAATCATCAATGCGCCAACAATCCATGCAGCTTTAAACTTGGAGATATTGAAGCGCTCACTTGCAAATGCGGCGGATGGCTCAAGCAAACTTGTAGATGATGTAATTGCCGCAAAGAACGCCAAGAAGAAGAACGCCGCTCCGAGGATGGGACCGATAGCTCCCATAGTTTCAAACGCATTTGGCAAAGTGATAAAGAGTAAAGATGGGCCTGCGCTTTCAGATAAGCCAGAGGCAAAAACAATTGGAAAGATTGCAAGACCTGCAACAAGAGCGACGAGCGTATCCATCACCGCTACAATAACTGCTGAATTGGGAAGTGAAACACCTTTCGGGATATATGATCCATATGTGATCATAATCGCGCTACCAACCCCTACCGAGAAAAAGGCTTGTCCAAGTGCGGCGTTCGCAACGCTACCAAAATTAGAAAATGCGGAGACATCGGGGTTCTTCGTCAGCATCTCATTTACATCCGGTACATAAAGGAAGCTTAGGGCTTTTTGCGTTGCGCCTGACTCCCAGCCAACAAAGACAGAGTAAATTGCAAGCGCGAGAAGAAGCGCAAAAAACGCCGGCATTAAGAGGCGTGCTGCAAGTTCAATACCTTTGTTAACCCCACGGCTGACTAGCCAAGTAGTTAGAAGTGCGAAAGCTAAGAACCACGGCAAAACTTGCATTGGCGAAGCCCCAAAATCAAAAAAACTTTGCGCAACGGCATCCGGGGACATGCCCGAAAACGAGTCCGTCATCATCAGCCATACATATTTTACGACCCAGCCTGCAATGACGCAATAAAATGTCACGATCAGAAAGCCCGCAATCATACCTATCCAACTAGCAACTTGCCAAGCTGGGCTACGACCTGATTTCTCAGCAACCTCTCCCAGAGAATTTACCGCATTCGCATAGGAGCCTGATCGACCAACTAAATACTCGCTGAGAAGAACCGGTACGCAGACAAAAAACACTGCGGCGAGGTAGACCATTATAAATGCACCGCCGCCATTTGCGCCAGCCTCAGAAGAAAAGCGCCAGAGATTCCCAAGGCCTACGGACGAGCCGACGGCTGCCATGATAAATGCGAAACGTGATGACCACTGTGCTGTGCCTTGTGCAGACATAATTTCCCCCTGAGCGCCCGCATTTGCAGGCCGTAAATTTTTCACACAGTCTCAATTTGATACTCACAAATCAAGAACAAATCATCCATTAATGATAACTTAAATCACACCCTTGAGTTTACTAATTTGTCATACACTTGGACTACGTTCTATATAACAAATACGGGGGAAAATTATGTTAGGGCGCAAGGTTGAGGATATACCACTAAAGAGTGACGACACGACGCCGAGTAAAAAGTGTAGTTCCAAAACACATCGCGGGCAAACTCAGTTTTCGGAGCCAATTTCTGCGTCCAGACAATCAAGCACAATCCGCCGCAATTTAAGCATTCTCTTGGCTGAGGACAATCCAACCAATCAGATCATTACGCGTAATTTACTGCAAAAAGAGGGACACGACGTGACCATCGCGCGGAATGGTCATGAGGCGATTGGAGCTTGTCATGCGCAAATTTTTGATGTCATTTTGATGGATATTGAAATGCCGAATATGAATGGAATTGAAGCAACGCAATATATCCGCAGACATTTAGGCCCTAATCAAACAAGCCTGATCATCGCTCTAACGGCTTATGGGTCCGCGTCACAGAAATATACCTATCAGCATAGCGGGATTGATGATGTCATCACAAAGCCCTTTACCCTCGAGGCTTTTGCTCCGGTTTTAACGCTCGAACCCGTTAATATTGCGAAGAAAGACACTTTACGCACCCCCGCGGAGAAAGTGAAGTTAAGCGTCATTGATCCTTTAATATTAAGTCGCCTCGCCCGAGATCACGCGACAAAAGATATACATTATATTCTACGATCCTTCTGGCGCGTTGCGGACGGATTATATGAAGACATGCACAGCGCTCTAGAAAATAATGATCAGGAAACATTTGACAGCTGCGCTCACGCTTTGAAAGGCGCAGCTGCCAATATCGGTCTCAATGAGATCGCCTATTACTCAGATAATATAGCGCGAGCCCCTCGTGATAAAGTGATGACGGCCCTCGCGCAAATTAAGCATTCTATGCAGCGGGCACGCACGGCCTTGGACGTATTTCTGAAAGCATTAGACTAAAGAAGCAGTCCCGCGCCGCGCGGCAAGTCTGAGTCGCGGTGGACATGCGCTGACAAGACTAATCCGAAGCCAGCAAGCACAACCAACATCACTGTGCCCCCATATGAAATTAAAGGCAGTGGAACGCCGACAACAGGGGCAAGCCCCATGACCATGGCTAAATTGATGTAAACATAAAGCATAAATGTTGCCGTAATTCCTGCGATCATCAATTTAGAGAAAACATTTTTCATACGCGACGCGATCATCATACATAAAAACCCAATTCCTAAATAGAGCGCCATTATCCCGACCCCGCCAAGCAGGCCAAATTGTTCGCCAATTACGGTAAAGA
>CALKXN010000235.1 GCA_938003555.1 uncultured Robiginitomaculum sp.
GCCAATCACCAAACCTTAACTCTGGCCTTCAATCAAAACGCGTTTACGCAACATAGAAAAGCACTACCCAAGCAAGGTCGTTATAAATTCCGTTGTAAATTTATTAAATTATTAGAGGTTTAGATCAGTAAATTTGGTGGAGCCTAGGGGAGTCGAACCCCTGACCTCTTGCATGCCATGCAAGCGCTCTACCAGCTGAGCTAAGGCCCCTAAAGGTACTCCGAACGGATCGGAGCTTGGTCTGGCGCGCCTTCTAATAGAGGCGCCGTGGCGGCGCAAGCGGCAAAAGCCGCTTGGCACAATTTTCTAAATCTAACTTAGATTTCGATTTCTTCTTCGTCGACATCGTCATCATCGTCATCTGTGGGAAGCACAGTATCTTCGTCTTTAACGAGTGCGGCGTCGGCGTCTTCTTCGTCATCACCAGCGTCATCATCACTTGTGGAGAAACCGTCCATATCCGGGCGGCCTGTGCCTTCATCATCGCCGTCATCGCCACTGCCTGCGATCAATGCTGCGTCGTCACCATCAAGCTCTAGCTCTTTGGCTTCGTCTTCGGCCTCATCTTCATCTTCGTCGTCACCGGAGGCTTTTTTGCCTGCGCCGTCTTCATCATCGTCATGTTCCGGCGTGTCGAAATTCGTCGCCACGATTGTCGGCGCGACCTCTGCCGGATCAAAAGCATGAGCGCATTTCGGGCAGATTGCCGGATTACGCGTCAGGTCGTAAAATTTACTTTCGCATTCAGGGCAAATGCGCTTGGTTCCCAAATCAACTTTGGCCACAGTAATATCCTTCTTATTGGGGCCGCTAAAAACGCCGCAGATAACATACCCATCGCAATAAAGCGCGGTTTCGGGCTTGTCAAAAGGGGCATAGCGCGCCTAAACACTCGCCTGCTTAGCGCCCAAACCCTATGAGTCAACTGGCAAAATCTGTGACGCTGAAATTCGATATATGTGAAAGCCCCCATGACAGATAAAAACAGCAAAGCCAGCAGCGTATTAAGCGGTCCGATTAAGGGACAGGCCAGTGCGCCCGGTGACAAATCCATATCCCATCGCGCCATGATATTTGGCGCTATGGCGCATGGCACGACAACGGTTTCAGGTTTGCTCGAGGGCGCTGATATTATGTCGACGGCTAATGCCATGCGCGCCTTTGGGGCAGATATAACCCGCGGCGATGACGGCATATGGACGGTAACAGGGTGCGGCGCAGATGGTTTTACATCCCCCAAGGGCGATGTGGATTGCGGCAATGCCGGAACGGGCGTGCGCCTTATTATGGGCGCAGCTAGCGGCTACCCTGTCAGCGCGCGCTATGTTGGCGATGCCTCGCTGTCGTCACGTCCGATGGGCCGCGTCACAATTCCCCTCTTAGAGATGGGCGCGGGGATCACCTCTGACGCTGGAGATGATAAATTACCCATTACCGTTCAAGGCCGCAGCGACCTTACCCCCATTAGTTACGCGCCGCCTGTCGCCAGTGCGCAGGTCAAGTCCTGCCTCCTGCTGGCAGGATTAAATGCAAAAGGCACAACAGAAATTACCGAGTCGCATCTTACGCGGGACCATACGGAAAATATGCTTAAGGCCTTTGGCGCAACGCTTACGCAAGACAAAAGAGATGACGGGCAGATCATACGCCTCAGCGGCCCGCAAAGCCTGAGCGGATGTCATGTTGTCGTGCCCGGCGATCCGTCCTCTGCGGCCTTCCTCATCATTGGGGCTTTGATTATACCGGGCTCAGACGTCATCATAAAAAATGTAATGATGAACCCCACGCGCACCGGATTATTTGATACATTAATCGAAATGGGCGGGTTCCTGCGTACTGATAATTTCCGCACATCGGGCGGCGAGGTCCTTGCCGATATTCATGTCAAATACAGTAAGTTGACTGGCATTGTTGTCCCGCCCCAACGCGCGCCCTCTATGATTGATGAATATCCCGTTCTTGCCGTTGCAGCCAGCTTTGCCAAAGGCACAACCGTCATGGACGGCATTGGCGAGCTGCGCGTGAAAGAAAGTGACCGCATTGCCGCAAGCGCAGCCTTGCTCAAAGCCATAGGCGCAGATGTTACTGAAATGGATAGCGGCCTGAATGTGACAGGCAGTGATGGCGCGCCTCTTCCCGGCGGAGCGACAATCACAACGCATCATGATCATCGCATCGCCATGAGCGCGCTCATTGCGGGCCTGCGCTGCGAGGCTTCGGTTGCCGTTGATGACGCCTCTATGATTGCGACCAGCTTCCCGAGCTTTTTTGCGCTCATGGCCGAGCTGGGCGCGAATATCACTGACGCGGGCGCCGCGTGAGTATTATTGCCATAGATGGTACACTCGCCAGCGGAAAAGGCACGCTTGCCAAAAAACTCGCGGCGCATTTTGACCTTCCGCATTTGGATACCGGAAAATTATACCGCGCCGTGGGGTATGCCGTGCTGCAATCCGGCGAGAATCCCGAGGATGAAAACGCGGCGATCGCTGCCGCAAAAGCCGTCGACTTATCTTCGCTTGCTGATCCCGCACTGCTGCAAGATGAGGTAGCCAACGCGGCCTCTAAAGTTGCCGTCATTCCCGCCGTCAGAGCAGCGCTGTTTGACACCCAGCAAAACTTTGCCGCACAATCCGGCGGAGCGGTATTGGATGGCCGGGATATAGGGACAGTCATTTGCCCCCATGCCGACGTTAAATTATTTATCGATGCCTTACCCGAAGAACGCGCAAAGCGGCGCTATGACGAGCTTATCCGCCTCGGCAAAATGGCGAATTATGATTTGGTTTTCAAACAGCTTGTTGAGCGCGATCATCGGGATTCGACCCGAAAAACCGCGCCGCTCCTGCCGGCCACTGACGCCCATATTATCGACACGACAGATCTAAGCCCGGATGAGGTCTTATCCCGCGCGATAAATATTATTAATTCAATCCTATTATAAAACCTAAACCTATAGTAGACCGTATCTAAGTTCTTGTCGGGGCGTGACACACTTAAATATGGAGGGTTTATGTCAGCATTTACCTATATTGGCCTATTTTTACTCGTCGCGATTATCCTTGGCGGTCTCGCCTATTTCCTCGGCGCTCCGCCCTTATGGATTGGAATAGGTGTCGCGCTTATTGTTGGAGTTGGGATTTTCACAGGCCGGGATTAAATTTTTGATCGCAGCAAATGCGCGTAATCTATGCATTGAATATACCCTGACATTTAAAAGCAGGGATAAACAAAAAGCCCGCCTCAATGAGGCAGGCTTTTCTATTAGACGATCGCGGTATTTACGCCGCTTCAGCGGCGAGATTACGCAGCACATAGTGCAGGATACCGCCATGTTTGAAATATTCATGCTCATTATCAGTATCGATACGCACATTGGCCGTGATGGTTTTCGTTTTGCCATCAGCGAATGTAATGTTCACATCTAGCGTGCCGCGCGGCTTGAGGCCTTCAATACCGGAGATAGAGACTGTCTCATCACCCGTCATGCCGAGGCCTGCCCAGCTATCACCCTCTTGGAACTCCAGCGGAAGAACGCCCATACCGATCAGGTTTGATCTGTGAATACGCTCAAATGATCCGGCAATCACAGCTTTAACGCCCAGAAGGATCGTGCCTTTGGCCGCCCAGTCGCGCGAAGAACCATTCCCGTAAAGCGTGCCCGCAAAGACAACGAGGTCTTTCTTGGCCGCTTGGTATTTCTCGGCGGCATCAAAAATGCTCATAATATCGCCTGTTGGGACATATTTTGTTACGCCGCCTTCAGTGCCCGGCGCCATTTGGTTTTTGATACGGATATTGGCAAATGTGCCGCGCATCATCACTTCGTGGTTGCCGCGGCGTGAACCGAAGGAGTTAAATTCAGCCTTTGGTACTTTATGCGCAGAAAGATAATCGCCCGCAGGGCCATCATGTTTAATCGCACCCGCCGGTGAAATATGGTCGGTCGTGATCGAGTCGCCCAGAAGCGCCAATATATTGGCGTCCTTGACGTCTTCAATCGCGTCCGGCGTCATGGTCATGCCGTCAAAATAGGGCGGGTTGCGTACATATGTGGATTTAGGTTTCCACTCATATGTCTTGCCGCCGCCGACTTTGATTTTCTGCCACTCTTTGTCGCCCTTATAGAGATCGGCGTAACGCTCTGTGAACATTTTACGCGTGATGATTTTGCGCACAACTGCGGCAATGTCCGTGCTGTCTGGCCAAATATCGCGAAGGAAAATATCATTTCCGTCTTTATCAACACCCAGCGGGTCCGCCTCAAAATCATGATGCATAGAGCCGGCCAGCGCATAGGCCACAACAAGCGGTGGAGACGCGAGGAAATTAGCTTTGATGTCTGGGCCAATACGGCCTTCGAAGTTCCGGTTACCAGACAGGACAGAACAGCTGACCAAATCGCCTTCGCTAATTGCATCAGATAGCTCTGTTGCGAGCGGCCCGGAATTACCGATACAGGTCGTGCAGCCATAGCCAACAACATCAAAACCCAATTGGTTCAGCTCAGCTTGTAATTTGGATTTCTCCAAATATTCGCCAACAACCTGAGAGCCGGGCGCAAGGGAGGTTTTCACCCAAGGCTTAACCGTCAGGCCAAGCTCATTGGCGCGTTTGGCCAGTAGACCCGCCGCCATCATAACAGACGGGTTAGATGTATTGGTACATGAGGTAATCGCGGCAATGAAAACGTCGCCGTGATCAACACTAAAGTCGCGGCCTTTGACCTCAA
>CALKXN010000236.1 GCA_938003555.1 uncultured Robiginitomaculum sp.
AAAGTTGGCTGGGCCTACGGTTTCGGACTGGCGGGTTTGGGAATGCTATTAGGTTTAATCGTGTTCGTTTGGGGCAAACCTTTGCTTAATGGTGCAGGTGAAAGCCCCAATCCAACCTTGCTCGCGAAAAAGCAATTCGCCGGATTATCAACGGAATGGGTTATTTACATAGCGACTTTTATCGGTGTTGCTTTGATTTGGTTCCTAATCAGGGATTCTTCCGTAGGAATGTTGAATTATGAAATTCCGATTTTTGGGAAAATGACAGCCGTTTCAACTGTGCTCTACACGAGCTTTGCAATTGTTTACGGTTATATAATTTGGACCGCGGCTAAGACATTACCGCCTCACCCGCGCAATAGAATTTTTGCAGCATTGTTTTTGATTTCCATTCAAGTGCTGTTCTGGGCCTTGTTTGAACAAGCGGGATCATCGCTAAATCTCTTTACCGACCGTAGCGTTGATAAGGAGTTCATGGGTAGTGAAATCCCGACCACGTGGTTCCAATCCCTCAATGCGCTTTATATCATCGTATTAGGTCCCTTATTTGCTGCTCTTTGGATTTGGCTCGGCAAGAGAAATTTGGACCCTAGCGCACCTGCTAAATTCGGACTTGGCGTAATTCAATTAGGCTTTGGTTTCTTAGTGCTCGTTTGGGGGTCTGCTGCCGCTGGTGTTAATCCGACTCCGTGGGTGTTCATCGCATTATTGTATTTGCTTCATACGACTGGTGAGCTTTGCTTGTCACCTGTTGGTTTGTCTGCAATGACCAGATTATCCGTACCCCGCATGGTAGGTTTAATCATGGGCGCATGGTTCCTCGCCTCAGGTTTTGGTAACTTTGTTGCGGCTGAAATCGCAAAGCTGACATCATCAGACAAGTTAGAAGCGCAGATCAAAGCTCTTGAAGATGCGGGGCAAGACGTACCTGTAGACCTCTTGCGTGGCCCTGCAATGGATGTTTATGCCACGATTGGCTGGGTCGCCGTTGCGGTAGGTGTTGGCCTAATCGTAGTCTCTCCACTTGTGAAGAAACTGATGCATCTGGATACACTTGCGGAAGATACACGTCGCTACAACGAGCTCAAAGGCATTCTTGGAGATGACCTTACAATGGATGGCGAAGATATGGTTGGGGAGCGGATGAGCCCTACAGGTAAGCCTGACGCATAGGTTGCTTTCACCATCACCTCATTAAAAAGCCCGCTCAATTGAGCGGGCTTTTTCTTTGTCTTGAAACCTGACCGATTTAGCGACGCATGCCTTTCATCGCCATGGCGAGGATATCGTCCATGGAGCTTCCATCGCCATCGGCATCAAGAAGGTTGCCGAGCATGCCCAGGCCTTGCTGATGGGTTTGCACCGCGCGGCGCTGTTGGCGCTTTGGCCCTCCGGTAAGCGCGCCAAGAATGCTGCCGAGGCCGCCGCCTTGCTGCGGGGCTTGTCCACCTCCCATAAGGTGTTGCATGGCGAGGCCCGCAAGCGCGCCTTTCATAGAGCCGCCTTTGGTTTGCTTGGACATACTCCCCATCGCCATCGCTGCCACGATAGGCAGCATCTTCTTAAGAAGGTCAGGGCCAATGCCGGTTTGCTTTGCGGCGTGGCCTGCAACAGCGCGGCTGACATCTTTGGAGCCAAAGAGATGGCCAAGAATGGCATTGCCGTCTTGAACAGTTTCCGGACGGCCCAGCATTTGCGGGTTGTCAATATATTGCTCGTGATTACCGCCTTGCAGCGCGCCAAGAAGACCGCCAAGGCCTTGCGGCGTGCGAGTGTTATTCTTAAGCGCGGAGCTGATCGCGGGTAAAAGCGCCATAATCGCGCTTTGCGCTTGGCTCTTGTCAAGGCCGGCTTGCGCGCCGGCTTGCTCAATGGCTGCGCCGTTCTGCGCGCTCATAATCATATCCAATAAATTCATTCCGGCCATTTTGGGTCCTTCCACTTTGCCATTTTGTCGCAACCTTATAAGCACGCTTCTCTTGAGGCGCTAGGGATTAACGCTGTTAAACTTCAGAGCTGTTTGGCATAGTAAGATTATGAAGACTGTAAGTTTGAGTTTGGTATTCGCGTTATTGCTTGCGGGCTGTCGCAGCGCGCCGTCTGTGCCGATTGACGTTGCGCCGCCCAAGCCACAAGCGACATTTATGCTGCCGGATAATTACGTCTATCGGCAAGACAATCCGATATGGGCGAGCGATAGGATTGGCGAGACGGATGATCGTCTGTCTGCCTATGGCTGTACCGTTTCTGGTGTGGCGATGGCGGTGTCTAATTTGACGGGCGCGCCGGTGACACCGCAGGCGTTAAATCGTCAGCTCTCTGATGCGGGCGGATTCACAGACCGAGGCTGGTTGATTTGGAACAAAGTGTCGGAGGTGACTGACGGGAAAGTCACGGCGGAGTATTTCGACACGCCACGTCACGAGAATATTCGCAGCTGTATGGATGAGGGCGGATATCCGCTTTTAAAAATCTACCTGCCCGGTCATATCGTGCACTGGGTCACCGTGGTTGGCAACACACAAGAGCAATATCTTATTCGTGACCCGCTCTCCGGCGGGCCAAATGATCCACCGATAGAGTTGTCGGAGCGCAGCTCACAAATATTAGGCGTTAGATGCGTGTCGTTGGTACTTCACGATTAGATGTTTTGAATGCATAATTCTATTATGTTTGGCGAATGCGGAGCATAGTTTTTAGTGTCTTAATATAAAACAACTATAAACTGGAATGGAAGAGATTATGAGTAAATCAGTCGTCGTTACGTCGCCGGAACAGGCTTAAAGTTCACAAGATTTTGACATTCTTGAGTTGGACCCCGAAAAAGTAAAATTACTCAAATGGAAAGCTGTTCTCAACTTAATGGGTCCCAGTCTGCCAAAGCTAGATGTGAGGGGATTTGTTGAGATGTCTCATCCAGGGCACAGGATGTTTCTGATGCCCATACGTGAAATATTTGTGCCTGGCGCGCTTCATCTTGAACTCATTGCCTTACGTTGCAATGGAGCATTCCCTGCA
>CALKXN010000237.1 GCA_938003555.1 uncultured Robiginitomaculum sp.
CGATGTCTGAGCGCGTGGATGCGCTCATCACAATCTCAAATGAAATGTGCACAGATCCGCTTCACCCGCCTTTACGCTTGAAGCCAGCTGAGAAGCGATTGCGCAAGATTGCGCATTATCATTGGTCTTGGCGCTACATAAAATTCCAAGCACAGCTTGTTCTTAAATCGAATGATTTAAACAGTCTTGAGGCAAAGGTTTTAAGTCAATTTGTTGATTTCTTGAATCACGAAAAATCGGGCATTCACGGTTATCATTCCATGCCAAAATGCTTGCCGGATTTTGTCGATGTATTGAGAGATGGCGGCAGACCTAAAGCGGATGATGTCGATGATGTTATTTCAGGGTGGTTTCAAGAGACAGCGGATATGTCGCTAATTTTGTCAGAATTCTTTGCTGAAACGATTGAAGAAGTGAGTGATGCAAAGACATTAGAGCTTAAAAAAGACGTTACTGAGAATTTGCTCAAAGATAGCGGTGACCTTCAGGCGCGCTATAGATTACCAGAGGGAAGGTATATAAATGTTTTGGTGGATGTAGATAGCCGTTGCGTCAAGTTTGAAACGTCGCACGCGCCAACGGATAAAGTCAAAACGCCGTATAAACAGATTGAACGTTTCTTAAATACTTATCGTGATGTCGCGACGGAAGATGAATGGGGTGACCATTCTGATGTTCGGTTGTTTGCAAGATGGAGTCGATACAGGGACATGACAGATGCCAGAATGTCGGACGCGATGATCGATGCCAGTGAAGATACTTTGAAAGACTCAAAGCTGATTCATCCGAAAAGTGACAATCTTTCTGAAATAATAATTCAATATACACCGTCAGGAGCGGCAAAGAGTTTCCGAAGCCGTAAGAAAATGATTGAATTTCTTGAAGACGAATTATTATTTTTCGCTGAAACTTACGTGCAGCAATAAATTTATAAACTTAAACCGCTCATCCCTGCGCAGGCAGGAATCTTTTGGGGGCAAGAGTATCACAGAATAGATCCCTGCCTGCGCAGGGATAAGCGGGTGGGGTGGTTTACGCCACCAAAACCGACTTCACACTCTCCGGCAAATCCACACCGAATGCGCGTTGGTAGAATTCTGCGATGACGGGGCGTTCCAGTTCGTCGCATTTATTGAGGAAAGTCATACGGAAAGATTGCGCGATGTCGCCGCCAAATATGCGGGCATTCTCGGCCCAATTCATGACGGTTCGCGGACTCATGACCGTAGAGATGTCGCCCGCCATGAAGGCATTACGCGTCATATCGGCGACGCGCACCATGGAGGAGAGCGTTTTCTTGCCCTCTTCGGTGGCGTAATGCGGGGACTGCGCGAGCACAATCGCGGCTTCGGCGTCATGGCTTAGATAATTCAGCGTGGTGACAATTGACCAGCGATCCATCTGGCCTTGGTTGATTTGCTGCGTGCCGTGATACAGCCCCGTTGTATCGCCAAGGCCAACCGTATTGGTTGTCGCAAAGAGGCGGAAGGCCGAGTGGGGCGTGATGACTCTGTTTTGATCAAGCAGGGTGAGGCGGCCTTGGGCCTCCAATACGCGCTGGATGACAAACATCACATCCGGGCGTCCGGCGTCATATTCATCAAAGACCAATGCGACAGGGTTTTGCAACGCCCATGGCAGCAGGCCTTCGCGAAATTCCGTGATTTGCTTGCCCTCTTTAAGGACAATGGCGTCTTTGCCGACAAGGTCGATACGGCTGACATGACTGTCGAGGTTAATCCGCACCAACGGCCAATTTAGGCGCGCGGCGACTTGTTCAATATGGGTCGATTTCCCCGTGCCATGATAACCTTGCACCATGACGCGGCGATCAAAGGCAAAGCCCGCACAGATCGCTTGCGTGGTTTCGCTGTCGAATAGATAATTCGGGTCAAGCGGCGGCACGTTTTCGCTGGTCTGGCTAAAGGCCGGGACTTGCATGTCGAAATCGACATTAAAAACTTCGCGCGCGGACACAGTTGTATCGGGCTGGAAAATAGGAAATTGATCGCTCATTTTATTTTCGTCTTTCAATTTTCGTCCCTAACCCATCTCTAGTTCGTCGTTCCTCTCCCTAGGGGGAGAGGGTGCCCGACAGGGCGGGTGAGGGGAAATTATCTAACTCTTTTTACGTATTTGATCTGGCTCTCGATGTGACGTTACTACAAATCTCTAAATCTCATTATCACCGTTCATTGCAATTTATCCCCCTCATCCGGCCTGTCGGTCACCTTCGCCCATTAGGGAGAAGGCTGATAAACGAGTGTCTTATTTGTGTGACTCCTAGGCCAAATGTGTTGTCTTTAAAACTTTATAGGCCTTGACGACGCGCGCGAAGCTTTCTTCGGTGCTGCGGTCGCCGCCATTGGCATCGGGATGAAGCTGCTTGACCAGCTGCGTATATTTGGCGCGCACGACTTTCGGCGTCGCTGTGTCATCCAGACCCATATCCGTCAGAGCTTTGATTTGCAATTTGGAGAGGCGGCGGCGCGGCTGCTCGGCCATGGCTTCATTGCTGCCATCACCAAAGATCGTATAGCCTTCGGTGGCGGCGTTGGTGCCGCCGGCCTTCCGTTTCTTGTTGGCCTTGGCGCGCTCGCCTGTATTTTTGCGAACGTCCCATGTTGGGCGATGTCCATGACGCGCGCCCAGCTGCCATTCGCTAATATCTTCGTCGGTCATATTCGAGAAGAAATTCCAGTTTTTATTATATTCACGCGCATGGGGCGCGCAGAAATTATAATAGTCGCGCAGGCGGTCCGGGCTTTTCGGGGCTTTACATCCGCCTTTGGCAACGCATCCGGCCCACTCACATTCGGAATGCTCAGGCTTGGGCTTGCCTTTTGTTGGCGTAATGCGAATATCAATGCCTTTGGGGCGGTAGCGGAAGTTATCAGCCATAACGGTAAAAGCTCTCAATCTGGGGGCGTAATTAGGACTAGGTAAAATGGGCATTATCGCGGCGACAATCAAGGACAAACTGACATCGGCTTTCAATCCGTCGCAGTTGGAGGTGATTGATGAGAGCCATTTGCACGCCCATCATGCTGGCGCAAAGGCGCATAAAGATAATGGCGGGTCGGGCGAGTCTCATTTTCATGTAATCATTACGGCGCAGGCGCTTACGCAGATGTCACGACTGGCCGCCCACCGCGCGGTGATGGATAGGCTTGCCGAAGAAATGGCTGGCCCGGTTCACGCGCTGCGGTTGACGGTGGCGCGATAAATCATTGTACGATTACATCTTTGGTTTTGATAACGAATAAATCAAATTGATAATTGTTACGATATAACAATTTATGCTAGGGGTGTTTAGACCACGCTTAACAAGGACGAAATTATACTATGCCATTAACAGCCACGCCCCAAATCGCTGATGTTGAAGTTTTTGACCGCGTCTCTTCCGGCATCAGACCCGAAGATTTTTCGCCAACATCTGTTACGGAGTTGTCGAACGGCAATGTTGTTGTCGCCTATACTTTGACCGTAAATAACGTATTCGAAGTGCGCTACAGCGTTTTTGACCCCGCCGGAAATCGGATTGGAAACGAGCAGACAATATCTCACTCAAATGATGGGCTTCTCTCTGGCGAAGTCCATGCTTATGATGGCGGTTATGTCATGACATTCGCCCCGACGGGAAGCGATGTTTCAAGCGTCATAGAATATGTAAGATTTGATAATGACGGTAATATCATGTCCTCCGGCGAAATCATTCCGGCGCGGGGAGATCTATTTGGCGTCGGGGGCGTCACGCATGTGGTACAGGCCGATGGCACACTTTATACAATATACAATGTGACAGACAGCTCGGGGAATAGCCCTGTCGATCAAACCTTCCTTGCGACAGTGCCAGGTGATGGGCAGGCCGCAAC
>CALKXN010000238.1 GCA_938003555.1 uncultured Robiginitomaculum sp.
AATGTTGTGGTAGGAACCGATCACCCAGATCGCGCCGTCCTTTTTCAGAACACGACGCGCGGCGGTCAGCCATTCACGGGTGAATTTGTCATAGGCGGCAAAGCTGGAAAACTGGTCCCAAGCGTCATCAACCGCATCCACGCGTGAATTGTCCGGGCGGTGAAGTTCATTCTTCAGCTGCAGATTATAGGGCGGGTCAGCGAAGATCAGATCGACTGATCCCTCTGGCAGCGCGTTAATCGCTGCGATGCAGTCGCCTTTGATAATTTTGTTCGTCGTCAGTTCAGTCATGATTCGCCCTTATATGTCGCTTAAGACACGAGTGGGCTGATATGGTTATCAAGGCGTAAAGAATTGAAAGTCTTGGTGTTTTTAACGTGCCGCGTTAAGGTTTTGGCAATATGGGTTAATATTCACAGCCGATATTTTAAGACAGGTTAATAAGAGCCGCTTTGCACGGGGCAAATGAAAGCCTGTGAATGGGTGAGGGGCCAATATCGGCCACAGCGGCGCGGTGGGCCGCGGTCGGGTAGCCCTTATGTTGGGACAAATTATAGCCGGTAAACCGCGAATCAGCCTGCCTCATCAATTGGTCGCGCGTGACTTTTGCGACAATGGACGCTGCGGCCACAGATAGAGAGAGCGCGTCGCCTTTCACTAATGTTTTCGCCAGCATCGGAAACTGGGGCGCGCGGTTCCCATCTATAAGAACAGAATCAGGCGCAGCGGGCAGGGCCGCAACGGCGCGCTGCATCGCGATCATTGTGCCGCCTAAAATGTTTAATCTGTCGATTTCTTCGGGCTCTGAAATGCCGATTCCAATTTGTGCACATTTCCTTAACATATTCAGCAAGCGTTCACGCGCGCTTGGCGATAAGGCCTTACTGTCATTGAGCCCATCCGGCCAATTTTGACGCGGGAGTATGACCGCGGCAGCGACAACTGGCCCTGCTAACGGGCCGCGTCCTGCCTCATCTACTCCGGCGACAAGACCTGGTAATTGGCGTTCAAAAGTGAAGTCGGGCATAGTGTCTTTCAAGGCGTGTTCATCTAAACTGTGGCAAATAGAGATTGGCCTGATTCCTGCACATAAACAGGAGTTAGATTATTTTAGGACTAAGGCCTCTGCGTGAGGCCGCAAAATTAAAGAGTGTAGGAGACCATTATGGGTAAATCACGTTTCGCAATCATCGCCGCAGGCGCCCTCATGACTGTTGCATTTGCAGGATCTGCATCTGCTGTTGAATCAGCTTCTGAGTGCACATCTAAAGGCGGTAGCGTCATTGACGTCAATGACGGTAAAATCTGCTTCGTGCCGATTATTGCCGAAGAATTCCAAAACCAAGACGAATATGCAGAACTGTCTGGCGTTTACGATTGTAAAGGCGGGAAAGTGACGAAAACGAGTATTGGCGATTTTTGTAATGTCTATCTTGAGCGCACGCCCAAGCCAGAGCCTGTTGCAACGGAAGACACGGATGCAGCGATCGACAATGCGATCCTTAGCGAAGCCTCATCAGACGACGAATAGTCAAATGGCCTAGAGCGTAAGCTCTCGAAAAGTTTAGACCCGCTTTGGTTTCCAAGGCGGGTTTTTTCTTGCTCTAAAGACGTCCTGCGTTAGGCAGGGATATGATTTACGCTGTTATTCCCACGCTTAATCCGGGCGCCCCCTTTGCGCCGCTCTTGCATGAGCTACAGCGCGCGGGCGTTCGCATTGTCGTGACGGATGGCGGGTCTGAGCGCGCGGCGATTGATACAGCGCTACAACATAGCGCGCGAATCGTCAGCGGCCATAAAGGGCGCGGCCATCAGCTTGCGCGCGGCGCGGATTATAGCGCAGCAGGCGATGATGATTGGTTTCTCTTTGTCCACGCCGATAGCGTATTGCCGGAAAATTGGCAGGCGCTTTTAAGCCGGCACATAGATGTGAGACCCGGCAAGGCGGCCTATTTCGGATTTCAATTGGACGATAAAGGCTTCTGGCCGCGCTGCGTTGAATTTTGGGTTTGGCTGCGCAGCATTGCGCTGAATATGCCTTATGGCGACCAAGGCTTGTTTATGCGCAAAGACCTCTATGATGCAGTCGGCGGATATGACCGCGAGCCTCTGTTTGAGGACGTGGCGATTATAAAACGTATTCAAGGCCGCCGCTTGGTGAAGCTTCGCGGAAATATTATCACCGACGCGTCTAAATATCGCCGCGACGGATATCGTAAACGCACATTTTCAAATCTAAAACTGGCGATCGCCTATGCCAAAGGCGCAAGCCCAACAGAGCTCGCGGAGAAGTACCGATGAAACCCCGCCTTGTTATCTTCACCAAAGCCCCCGTTCTGGGCGGCGCGAAAACACGCCTTGCGGCAGGCATCGGCAAAGTCCACGCCAATCGCCTATACCGCGCTATGATCCGCGCTGTCATTCGCCGCACGTCAGACCCGCGCTGGGATACAGAGCTGTGGGTTGCGCCGGATATGGCGGCCTATGATGACTTTGGCGGGGTCTGGCCAGATCATCTGCCGCGCATCATGCAAGGCCGCGGCAGTCTCTCGCCGCGCCTGACCCGCGCCATGTCCGCTAAAGGTCCGGTCATTGTCATCGGCACTGACGCCCCCCAAATCCGCGCGCGCGATATCGCCGAGGCGATAAAGCTATTGCGCAATAATGAATTGGTCTTTGGTCCCTCCGATGATGGCGGCTTCTGGCTCATCGCCGCAAACGGTCCTGTCGATGCGAGCTTGTTTGAAAATATTGCCTGGTCAACTGACACCGCGCTTGCCGATGTCGAAAAGAACTGCGCCGGGTCGGTAGCCTATTTGCGCACGCTCATTGACGTTGATGACATTGAGGCGCTGGCGAAAGTTCGAGGGCAGGCTTAAGTCCACTTCCAAAATCTGTTTCAAAATTTCAGTCTGTTTCTCAAAGTTTGCCGTAGCCGGCGCGCTTGGTGATCTCCTTAATACAGCCGCTTGGGACAGGGCTGAGTTTCATAAGCGCAGTGAGGTGACGTTATCGAGTAAAACTCAATCTGACAGCTCTTCAATTCTTGCCATATAAGAATCTGCTTGTGCAAAATACAACATCTGCCATTTGCAAGTTTCTGCATCTGAGGCATTGATACCATCCGCGTTGCAATCGAATTTAATGCCATCTATCTGACGTAAGGCTCTAAAAGGAAAATCTAACCCTTTGTTGATGTAGGCATAAACGGCGAGCGTTTTAGCTTCAAATTCGACTGTTAAATCTGAGGAATAGTGACTGCCCATTTTAGGCGGCAGGACAATTAATTGCATTTGACCATGTAGATATTGAAAACCACATGCTGCGCCGTTTTCATGGTGATATACTTTGATCGTGCTGGGTACGTCGCCCTGAATAGTGGAAATAACACGAATATTTGTATAGGTGTCAGGGTTGAAAATGCCTTTCGGGCCGTCCTCTTCCCATTTCGTTTCGAGTGGAATACCCCAGAGAATAATTTTATCCTCAAGCCATGCGCCCATAGTCCCTTCTGGAGGAACCCAACTACATGCTGCCGCAGCGTATGAAAATTGAAGCGCAAATAATATCAGTAGTAATCTAACCA
>CALKXN010000239.1 GCA_938003555.1 uncultured Robiginitomaculum sp.
CGTAAAGGCCGCAATCATCATATCCACCATAGGGGGAACGGGACTGTCAGGACCAGAAAGCTGCACCGGACTTTCGGCGAGCAGTTTGGCTTTATATTTAGGGTCGCTTAGGATTCTCACCCGCTCAGCAAGCGGTTTATCAGCTATGGCCAAATAACTCGGATAAGCCATCAATGGATGGAAGGTGCAGTTCAGGCCAATAAAGGACCCGATGGCGCGCGGCGCAACTTGCAGCGAAATATCCAGCCCTTCGGCGTTCATCGCTTCGGTGCGGCGGATAATATTCTTCCAATCTTCAGGCGCAAAATCGCGCTCCATAAGTGACATCGAACCGGAACGGCCATGTCCTGCCTTGAAGAACGCCTCCATGAGGTCAAATTCAGTCTCAAATGTCTCCCCGGGGCGAAGCATATCAAAATCATTCACGGCCTGTAGAACGCCGTGATTGACCCCATCAAAAGCTTCGGCAAGTCCAACAAGTTCATCTCGGCCTGCTTCGCTTCCGGGTGTCCAATCGCCATCAGATGTTTTGTGAAAATCACTCCGGCCAATTGATAAGCCCATCGCGCCAGCCTCCAATGCTTCGCGCACAAGGTCGCGCATCGTTTCAATATCGGCGTCATTTGCGGGTTCATTAAATACGGCGCGGTCCCCCATCGCGTAAACACGTAATGGGTCATGCGGAACCATAACGGCGAAATCGATCGTGTGCGGCATGGCGTCAATGGCGTCCATATATTCAGGGAAAGTCTCCCAATCCCATTTCAACCCTTCATGCAAAGCCGTTCCGGGAATGTCCTCGACGCCTTCCATAAGACGGATCAGTTTGTCACGATCTGCCGCGCGGCAAGGCGCAAAACCTACGCCGCAATTTCCTGTTAAAACCGTTGTCACGCCGTGATTGACGCTGGGCTTTAATTCTTCATCCCAGCTAATTTGGCCATCATAATGAGTGTGCAAGTCTATAAACCCCGGCGTAACGATTTTCCCGCTGGCATCAATTATCTGCTTAGCCTCGCCAAGGTCAGTACCGACCGCAGCAATTGTTGAACCTTGAATCGCAATATCTGCGGTGAAAGGCGCGCCGCCATTCCCATCAACAATTCGTCCGCCCGTAATTAGAATATCATACATGTGCTCGCCTCTTTGATCTGTCCCGTGTTCGCCACAAGGCTACTAATATTAGCCCGCCGACGATGTGCCATGTTCCCCATATGCCCGCAATCGCCGCCGCGCCGCCAAGCCCTTTGAGCTGAGTAAGTAGAATTACAATCGCTATACCTGAATTTTGAATACCTGTTTCAATCGTCAACGCGCGGCGCTCCCCTGTATCACCGCCCGAAATCCGAGCCGCAATATATCCGAGCAGGAACGCTAGTCCATTATGAAGAATAACGAGCGGGAATAAGATATACCCGAATTTCACAATCGTTCCCCAAAACGCCGTGATGGCTCCGATAATAATAATCGCCAATAAAACCGCGCCAATTGTAGCTACCGGGCCTTGCAGACGTCTCGCAATGGCTGGAAATTTGGCGGCCATAATCATGCCCACTAAAACGGGGAGACCGAGTATCAAGAGAAGCTTCACTAAAAAAGCCGCCGTATCAAAATTTATACGTTCTAAAATATTAGCCGTCGGAGGATAAAGGCTGCACCAAAACACAATAGATATTGGCGTTATCACCGCGGCCAGTAAACTGGATGTCGCGGTCAACGAGACGGATAAGGCCGTATTGGCCCGGCCAAACAGAGCGATCAAATTTGAAACGCTTCCCCCCGGACACGAGGCGACGATGATCATACCCAGCGCCAAACTTGGCATGGGGTCAAGAACATGCACAAGGCCAAGCGTCAGCAGCGGCAAGCCAATGATCTGCGCCAATGCGCCAGCGATGAAAGGTTTAGGACGATCCTTGATGGCCGCAAAACGATCGACCTTTAACCCCAATGCAACGGCAAACATCATCAACGCCAAAGCAAGTGACATAACAAGATCGCCGGCTTCGCCAAGCTCTAACGTTATCGCATTCAGCTCGGCTTCCATATTATTCTGCCAAACTTACGGCCTTTGAGGCCTTCGCGTCGGCTTTAATTTGTTTTGAAGTTTGGCGACTGCCATCATGGCTATAACCCGGCGGGGCAAAGACATATTTAAATCGCTCCGATAATTTCAGTCCCGGCATGAAGGCGTCTTTCGTGATTTGAACCAGTTCGGAAAAAGCAATTTTAAACGGGTTGTAACTCTCCATTTTTTTGACAATACCGTAATCTGGGCGCTTCGTTTCAGCGACAAATGTTCCGAACATTTTATCCCATATAATCAACGTTCCTGCATAATTTGTATCCAGATATTCCGGGTCACGACCATGATGCACGCGGTGATGGGAGGGCGTGTTGAATACCGCCTCAAACCATCTCGGCATTTTATCGATCACTTCGGTATGTATCCAAAATTGATAGAGCAGATTTAGCGCGCCGGCAAATGCAATCAGAAGCGGATGAAACCCCAGCAGCGTCATGGGGATGCTAATGATGACCGCGCCCGAAATATAATTCGTCCAAGGCTGGCGAAGCGCCCGCAGCGAGATGTTGGCCACCGATGGCGAGCTGACGGGCGAACCGCTCAACGGCACACAGTTCATCCCGACCCGCGGCGGAGTGAGCAACGCCCTCTACGCGCATCCAAAGTTCCGCTACTCCCTGTGGGAGCGGCTCGAGCTCTGGGGCGGCCCGCTGTTCGCCGCCGCACCGGTCCCCATCG
>CALKXN010000240.1 GCA_938003555.1 uncultured Robiginitomaculum sp.
TTGGTTCGCGTTTGCGTCAGGTTGAAGTCGCCTCAGCTATTGACCTTGTAACTTTTTCAAGAAGTCAGATGCGCTCGTTTGACTTCCGCTATTGTCGCTTTCACGGTCGCGTTTAATGCGCTCTAACGGACTAATCGCTTCAGGGCTGGCTGCGGCGTTTTCAGCTTGCGCCTGTGCCTCAGCGTCTACGGCATCAGCTTCCGCTTGGGCTTGCTGAGCTGCATCTGCTGCAGCCTGCGCTTCGGCTTGAGCGTCCTGAGCCGCTTGCTGAGCGGCGTCTGCTTTAGCTTTTGCCTGCGCGGCAGCTTCTGCATCGCTTTGCATTTGTGCTTCGGCTAAGGCTTTAGCGGCTTCACTCGCCTTGGCCCGTGCTTGGGCAGCGTCTTGTGCTTTTGCCTGGGCCTTTGATGCAGCGTCCTGCGCTTGCTGTTGCGCTTGGCTTTGAGCCTGCCCTTGTTGCCCTGATGGCTGTTGCGCCTGTCCAGATTGAGACGAGCTGCCCTGCGGCGTGCCGCTCGAGCCTTGCGGCCCGCCGGACTTTGCGCCTTTGATTTGGGCGAGAATATCAGAAACACTCGCCGAAGACCCGCCGCGCATTACGGACGACGTGCGCCGCTGTGATTGGCCTGATTGTCCCTGTTGCGAGGCTGATCCGGATTGTCCTGACGATGAGCCGTTTTGACCTTGGGATGCACGGCCTTGGCCGCTTTGCCCAGCTTGCTCAGCGCCGGTTTGGCCGGAGGAGCCTTGAGACCCAGAGCCTGAACCGCCTGTGCCGTTCATTTCATCAAGCATCTCCGTCCAGACCTGTTTTTCCTGCTCTGCTAAATCCGTATCGGTCTTGGCTTCATCGCTGGGCTCATAGGCGGCGTCAATCGGTTGCCCCGGCTCTGAACGTGCCATGGCTTTCGCGCGCTCCTTAGATAAGTGGCGCTTCGACTCTTCGGGTAGATTATCATAGGGCGTGTAAGGCCCTGATAAGATTCCACTGCTTCCGATAGACAGAATATTTTTCAAATCTTCACTGATTTCGTCACTGCCGCTCTTCTTTTTAGATTTGCGCCAGTCTTCTTCGGACTTATCTGTCTCGGTTGTGGTTTGCGCGTAAACAGGCGCGCTCAGCAAAGCAGAGGTCGCTGTGGAGAGGCATAGAGCTATAATCAATGACTTTATCATAAGCTACACATAGCCGATTTGACCTGACTAGGGCATGAATAATGCCTTAATCTCCGACTTTGCGAACAACACGAAAGCCTGTGAAGTCATTACTGTCGCCGCGCCGCTGCATCAGACGTGATGCGTAACGCAGGTCGGCTGGCCCAGAGAACCATGATCCGCCGCGTACAACGCGCTGATTGCAGCTTCCGCGTTGATCGGCTTTGCCGTCCGTTGGGGCGTCTCGTAAATTGAGCGTATTACAATCCAATGTCCATTCGCCGACATTGCCAATCATATCGCGTAAACCGAATTTATTCTTGCTCAGATTACCCGCAGGTAGGGTTCGGTCACTGGACAGGTCGCTGCACTCTGCATTTGCCCAGCGCAGGCCGCTTTCCTGCGCCGCGCCATTTGCAAAAGCGCAAATCGCGGCCAGAGAGCCCCCGGCATATGCGCCGCTATCGCCCGCGCGGGCCGCATATTCCCACTGCGCTTCAGAGGGCAGGGCATAGGAAAACCCGCTCGTCGAGGACAGCCATGTCACATATTTCTGCGCATCGTCCCAGCTGACGTTAATCACGGGGCGAGAGCCGCGCCCCCAACCATTATCAGAAGGCCGCCCCGAGCAGCCCCCCGCTGCGACGCAGGCGTCATATTGCGCGAATGTGACCTCGGTAACGCCAATGGCGAACATATCGCTAAAGGTGACGGCGCGTTGTGGTTTTTCATTCGGGCGGGCATCCGTTTCATTGTCACCTGCGCCAAGCTGCGCGTTGCCGCTGGCCAGTGTAACCATGGTTGGGCAGCTTGCGCAGTCTTGGAACTCGCGTCCCGCCGCAGGTCTTAATTGCTCTAGCGCCGCAATGGCTTTGGGCACATGCGCGCCTTGCGGAAAACTGGTGAGATATTGCTGATAGCTATCCGCGCGGTTTGCTGTTTTGGCAGCGTTCCATGCTGCGTTGTCCGCTTCGGTGGCTTTCAGGCTCTCAATACGCGTACGGGCTTCGGTTTCAAACTTGCCCGTGGGATGTTTGGACAAATAGCCTTCATAGGCGGGAACGGTATTATTGCGCGCCGCAGTTTCCCAATCGGCTTGATCTTGGCGCGCACGTTCGGCCGCATCCTTGCGGCGGGCTTCTTCGGCGGCTTTCATTTGCGCAATACGCTCTCGGGCTTTGCTGGCGTGCAAGCCCTCTGGCCATGCTGTCAAGTAATCTTCATAACCTGCAATGGTGTCGCGCTGCTCAGCTGTAGCCCAGTCAGCGTTGTCATAAGCGTCAATGCGCGCCTGCGCGTCGTCTTTATGTCGACCTTCGGGGAAGGCGGCTAAATATTCTCGGTATCCCTCAAGGGTGTCTTTTTCTAAAGCTCTGACCCACGCTTCGTCATCTGTAGATTTCTTTTCGACCTTTTCAGGTTCGGGCGTGATGTCTTCGGCAACGACATCAAGAGGAAGGTCTTTGGGTACCACGACTTTGGAGGCAAGCCAGATCGCGCCAAACCCAATGGCTCCAATTGCGACCGCGCTAAGTAGCCATCGTCCCCAAGGCGCGCGTTCATCGCGCATGGCATGAAGGTTGCCATGCCCGTCATTTACCGGGGCCCAACCCTCTGTGGTTTCTACGGGTTTTTGATCCACAGCGACGGTTGCGGGGGTCGCTCTATCTGTTTCACCTGTGATTTCATCAAAAAATGTACCTTTCGATGCATTTGCCGAAGTCGCTGCACCCTTTTCTCTTTTCTGTTTGATATTCTTATACGCCACCCGAAGAACAATATATTGGAGTCCGCAAAATACGGCAAATATGTAGCAGCCGACAATGATCCATACGACGGCGCTGACATCAGGCACATAAGTTTTTATTGGAGCAAATAGATCTGTTATTTTTATTTTTGCGACGACGCCGAGTAAAACGAAATTCAAGAGAGCCGTGATGAGAAAGCTTATATTTATTAGCTTATTTCGCTCTGAGGTCTTCGCTTTTCGCTTTTCATATTTTTTAAATTGTGCCCCGGCAATAAAGGCTGCAATCGCTGGAACAAAGAGGCTGCTGCCATATACCCGAAGCCCGGTCAAAAGTTGAATGGACACGGCTAAAGCATAGCCCAAGATCAACACGCCGCAGAAGACGAGCAGATAATAAATATTTGTTTTTACGCGGCTCATGGAAATGTCCTAAATCGGTGTCGGGTTATTCGGCGTCTTTGAGGCGTAAGATTAAATTGTCCAGACAATATTGCCCCGCTTCATTCAGCGCGCGCTCTTCTTTGGATTGGATTATTGATTGGACTAAAACAAGCACCGCAGACATGATCAAAGCGAGCAATGTCGTCGTAAAGGCGACGCCAAGGCGCTGCGTGACCTCGTATAAAAAGCTCTCGCTTTCGGCATTGGCCGGGACGCCGGCATATTGCAGCGCAAACATAATCCCCATCACGGTCCCGATAAACCCGAGGGACGGAATAAGCCATGTGAGGTAGCGCAGGATAGAATAGCGTAAATCAATTTCATGCATATAAAGTTCAAGGGAGGAATTGAGAACAGATATCGCTTGGTCGCTCTTTCCGGATACGCTGTATTGATCAATGGTTCGGGTTATCATGCGCGGGAGAAAAGCTTGTTTTCCATATTTACGATTGGCTATTCCCGCGCGAATTTTTTCAAGCGTTTCGGGCCCTAATTTACGATCATCCGTGGGTAAATATCCGCGTTTAAGTTGGCTCTGCTCATCACTGGCTGAACTCCAGCGCAGGAATAATTCGCCAAACCCAACAAAAAGCGCAACCCACATCACATTTTGAACGGTGAAGGGCCAAAAATCAGCGTCAGCGTCAAGCAAGATTTCCTGCAACACTTCGCTGGTTGTGTACCGCAAAATCCCAATGAGAACGATCGCCGCAAAGACGGATAATAAAAAAACAACCAGCCGTCTTACGGCGCTTACTTTAGTTGACATGGCCGCAGCCCCTTTTCGTGAAATATGACATTAATCGCATACGCCTTTTTGTGTCGAGGCGAGCGCCATAAATTGTCCGTTATTGTTGATCGACAGACTTTCCATAAACGCCACAGTGCCATCGTAATCGAAGTAATTACCGACAACAACCGTGTGAATTTCTTTGCGTCCGCCATTCATTTGCGTGATGCGCCGCACAAGCGCATTGGGGGATAGTCCTCCATTAGCGCGTGGATTGGGCAGGCCGTCACTGACCAGAAAAATAGCCTCGCCGGGGCCAGCGAGAAGCTTTTCAAAGGCATCCAGCATGGAGGCCGAGCCGCCAAAATTTCTTGAGATTTGGTCTGAAAACGCAATCGCGCCGTCGCGCGCACCGCCGTTAATATTGGACAGACCGCCCGTATTGGGCCAGCTGCGCAGGCGCGGTCCTGAATCTGTTTGTTGGAAACCCACAATTTTGACAGCGTGATTATCCTGCAAGGAATTGACAATGCGAGTGACGGATTTTTTCACCGACGCCTCATGGCCCTGCATACATTTGTTCATATCGACGGCGATAACAATATCGTCTTTGCTCGTTTTCATACCGAGAAAACGGAACGATTGAACAACAGGTTTAGGCGTATCCGCCGGAGCGGGTTTTTCTTCAACAGGCTCAGGTACAATGACCGCTTTGGTCGCGGCCGCGCGTTTTTCAAGTAGCGCTGTTTCTGCTGCTTTCAACTGGGCCAGGAGTTTTGTTTCTTCGGACTTAATATCGGATACATTTGCGCTTGCGGCAGAGCGTTTTTGCTCTAGGGCCTTTTTTTTTATCACCGTTTCTTCTGCGCTTGTTTCGGCGGCGCGCAGTTTGTCTGCGATGGCATTGTCAATGGGGATGCGCTCTCGAATTTCATTTTGATAATAGGGCAACAGAACGATAGCGAGCAGGGCAAAAGCGCCCATCGCTGCCGCAAAAAGGTCAATCGCCGAGAGGCTAAATATCTCGATAGATCTGTCGGGTCTACGTTTCATCGGGCGCGCCCCACAAAATCACCGCGATTATTATTGGCGAGGCCTTGTAAAAATAAGGTCAGTCTTTTGTCCGAAGTATAGTCACCAATCGCGACCGTATGGATTTCCGCGCGTCCGCGATTGCGGCGCGTAATATTGGTGATGATGCTCTGGGGGCTGCCGTCATCGGGCGATCCGTCACTAATCAAAATGATGGCTTGCGGCTTTAGATTTAGCGCGCGTACCATTGCGCTTTGGGTGGGCGTGCCTCCGCCAAAACGATCCGACATGCCCCGCACAAATGTTCGCGCTTGCTGTATATTTGCAGGGCTCGCCTGTTGCATCTGTCCGGACCGCGGAAAGCTGTCATAAGTTGGTCCGCCGCGATAGCCCAGTATAACAAAGCGGTTATCCGGCTGCATGCGGGACAGAATTTCTTCGAGGGCCTGTTCCACTTTGGAGGTATGGTCTTCCATGGAACCAGACATATCGACGACGATGGCGATATTCTTTTTATTTGTCGCAATTCCCAAAATAGAAAATTCCACGCCTTTGCCTGTACTGCGCGGCGGCTGCACGGTCGGCTCAGGAACCGGCGTCGGACTAGCCTCAGGGATCGGCGGCGGCTCGGGGATGTCGACTTCGGACGTTTGCTTCAAAACCTCCTGAAGTTTGTCTTCGATGACGGACATGTTTTCGGCGGTTGATTTATATTGTTTATCCAAGAGCCTGATTTCGGAGCGCAGGGCTCTGATTTGTGACATTTCAGTTTGCGTGCTTGAGGCGACAAGGCGGCGTTTCTCTACCATCTCCTCAAGCTCTTCGAATGAGACATCCGTGCCGCCCAATCGGTAATAGGGAAATAGCACCAAGACGATCAAAATAAACGCGCCAAGAGCCGCCGCGAACAGGTCCAAGGCAGAGATAGAAAATACCGATATATTGCGCCGCCGTGACCTCATTGATTCAAGCTACCGACCTAAAATTCGCCACAGCGTATAGAGCCGTCTTTGATCTTCTTTTTCCTTAAAGTCCTTATCCATATCCGTGGCAAGGGTCACCGCATCATCAAGGCCTTCACGGTCCATTTCTTTATTTATAATATCATTTGAGCGGGCCAAACGGCCATCCAAATCGGTCATATA
>CALKXN010000241.1 GCA_938003555.1 uncultured Robiginitomaculum sp.
AGAGGATGATTTTGGACGCGGGATGTATCTCTTGAAATTTTAACTAACCGGTTGAAAAATCAGAAAAGTCTAATTTTAAAATCGGGGATGAATATTGTTTTTACTATTTCCCCTCCCCTCTCTCCTCCCGCTCATCTCTGCCTGCGCAGGGATGAGCGGGGTGGAGAGGAGTGAAGAGATAAGGCCCAAGCGATTCAGCACAAACCCCAAAACGTCATTGACCCCCGCCGTGCAATCTGTGACGGCCAAATGATGAGCGCGCCATCTGATTCCTCCGCCCAAAGCATCGGGCTGCCTATGCCGGTATTTATTGGCGTGGCGGTCACCCTCATCCTGATCTGGGGCACGGCCTATACAATGGTCGGCGTGGGCGTGGATTATATTCGGCCCATATGGCTGGTCAGTTTGCGCTGTATTTTAGGCGCGATACTCGTCACAATTTTCGCATATCTGCGCGGCCACCGCCTGCCGAAGCTAAATGATAAACGCTGGGCGGTTTATATTGTCCTCGGGGCGGTTGGCATGGTGCTGCCATTTTGGTTGATTTCCATCGGGCAAGTGACAGTGGATAGCGGAATTTCAGCGATTATCGTGGGCGCCATGCCAATAATGACGATTATCATGGCGCATTTCTTTGCAAATGAACCGCTGACCATACGTAAATTTTTAGGCTTTGTTGTCGGGTTTTTTGGGATTGTGATCCTGTTTCTTCCGGATGACTTTTCGCTCTCTCTCGTCGGGGATTGGAGAGCGCAGCTTGCTATTGTCGGCGCAGCATTTTTCTACGCGTTTACAACGGTCGCCGCCAAACGCGCGCCCGAAACCTCGGCCTTAGTCGGGTCGATGATCATGCTGATCAGCGCGGCGATCACATCGACCCTTATGGCTGTATCTTCAGGCATTCCAGAAACCCTCCCTGCCGCAATGGGGTGGTACATGGTTTTGGGGTTAGGCATTGGCTCAACCGGAATTGGCATTGTTCTATATTTATGGGTGGTTGAAAAATGCGGGCCAAGCGCGCTGGCGAAAATCAATTATTTTCCGCCTGTTGTGTCGGTTATTGCCGGGGTTTGGCTACTCGGCGAAGACTTCACATATCGCGCCGTGATCGCGCTCGCCATTATCCTGATCGGGGTCTTTATTGCGCGGCCTAAACGTCCGCGTCGCCCGGCAAAACCGATACAGAATTAAGCCCGTGATTAAGCGGGCCGTGCGTGCCCTTGCCGCCGCTGCCTAGCTTTGGCGCGGTTTTAATGGCGTCATAGACATAGTCTTTTGCCGCCTGCGCGGCCGTCTCAAGTGATTGCCCCATTGCCAGTCCGCAGGCCAATGCGCTCGCCAGCGTGCAGCCTGTGCCGTGCGTATGACGCGAGCGGATTTTCGGGCCGGACATATAGCTGGTGCTGTCTTCGGTCACGAGTAAGTCATGCATCATCGCGCCCGTATCCAAATGCCCACCTTTCATCAAGGCGCTAAACGCCCCCATACTCAGAAGGGCGTGCCCCGCCGCTTGGAGCTGCTCTAAATCCTCACAGACCAAGCCCGTCAGCGCGGCGGCCTCGGGGACATTGGGCGTTATGACTTCGGCCATCGGAATAAGGCGCGTTTTCAATGCCTCTATCGCGTCATCATCGAGCAATTTATCCCCGCTGGTGGCGACCATAACGGGGTCAAGCACGATGGATATATCCGGCGCAAATTCCTCGAGCGCGTCCGCCACCGCGTCAATAATGTCACGGTTCGCCAGCATTCCGATTTTAACAATATCTGCGCCAATGTCGGTGAGCACGCTGTTAATCTGCGCGGTGACCATAGCGGGCGAGAGCGCCTCGACGGCCTGCACGCCCAGCGTATTTTGCGCCGTCACGGCCGTAATCGCCGTCGCGCTATAGACGCCAAAAGCCGCACAAGTTTTAATGTCCGCTTGAATGCCCGCGCCGCCGCCGGAGTCTGATCCGGCGATGATGAGGATGCGGGGATAGTGTGTTGGGTTGGTCATTGAAACTCTCTAAAAAATTGACGCGACATATTCATTGCGAATGTTTTCTTCATTTAATTTATTAAAGCGCCGAACGAACCACCACAAGGATATGACCTCAAAACCACAGGCCACATAATAAAGGCTGAATACGCCGGACGGAACCGCCCCATATGAGGCAAGAAGTATAGAGCAGACTGCGCATAGCACGATGACCGCTCCCCACACATATTGACGAAGGTAAAATCTATGCACGCCTAAACCGTAAACAATTATGCATAAAACATAGGGAAACCAATAGGTCTTGCGTTCAGATTTGATTTGCCGCTCTATGAAGCGCTCAAGGTGCCCGGGCGATCCCGCACCCATAAGTTCGCGGGAAGGACGACCAAATATTGCAGGCGGCGGAGGGTATTTGCCAAGCATTTTAGAGGTCACTTTCAGGGATATTTTCCCTGTTCCAAGCCTCAACACGTCTTGGCAATGCCCGCCACTCCATAACAATAATAGTCAATACAATCGCAATGTAAGTAAAATGGAGCATGCCGATATATATTGAATGACTTTTTATAAAAGAACCGATCAAAATGATTTCAAAAACTAATGCACTCAACACATATGAATCAATCCACATCCAGCCCGTTTTATTCTCTCCAAGATAAAAACGATGAGCGCCTAGAGCAAATAATAAAACGAGCAGCCATCGAGCTGTACTTACTCTTTTTTCTTTTAGCTTTGGGGGCTTAAAATGCGCAGGAACGGGTTCGTTCTCACGGTAATGAATCCAAGGTTTTGTCTTACGCGTGGTCATCAATCGCTCCCCAAACCGTAAGCGCCTGTACCGTTTCAACGACATCATGCACGCGCAGAATATCCGCGCCGCATTTAATAGAATAAAGCGCCGCGGCGAGCGATCCACCGAGGCGGTCATCGGCGGTGGAGCCGTCAATGCGCCCAATGAAACTCTTGCGGCTCGCGCCCATTAAAACGGGGTAGCCGAGCGCTTTGATATCGCCCAAATGCCGGATAAGCGCGAGGTTATGCTCCAGTGTTTTGCCAAACCCAATGCCGGGGTCGAGCGTGATTTTGCTTTTCTCCACACCTGCCGCAATAGCGGCGTCCGCGCGCGCGCTCAGGTAATCACAGACTTCCATTAGCACGTCTTGATAGCGCGGATTATCTTGCATAGTCTCGGGCATGCCTTGGGCATGCATCAAGATGACCTCACAGCCGAGCTTGGCCGCCATATCGGGCGCGCCTTCGTCAAAGCTTAGCGCGCTCACATCATTCCATATATCCGCGCCCGCTAGTATCGCTTGCT
>CALKXN010000242.1 GCA_938003555.1 uncultured Robiginitomaculum sp.
ATGGATTTAGCAACCCAGACAGGCGCGGCGATAGCTAAATCAGACTATCGCCTCGTCTATGGCGGCGGCGGGGTCGGGTTAATGGGCGCTTGTGCCAAAGCCGCATTTGAAGCCGGCGGTGACGTGCTGGGTATTATTCCAGAGTTTCTGCAATCGCGCGAAGTTCTCTATGAGGACGTTCCCCACGAAGTTGTGCCTGACATGCATACGCGCAAAGCCAAAATGTACGCTGCATCTGATGCCTTTATCGTACTTCCCGGCGGGATAGGCACACTTGAAGAAGCGGTTGAAGTCATAAGCTGGCTGCGAATGGGACTCCATTCCAAGCCCGTCATTTTCTTGGATCGTGATGACTATTATGCGCCGCTTCTGGCGCTTATTCGTCACACAAGCGACGCTAAATTCACACCCGATTGGCTCAATGATTTCCTATATGAGGCGGACACCCCGGCGCAGGCAATCAAACTGGCCAAGGAAAATATCGGCAAACACGAAGTCCCGCAATTATTCCATCAGCCTGAGGTTAAGGATGTTGGGATCCTTCCAGAAGCCTAGCGCAAATCGCTTCCAATCCGGCTTGATCTTGCGCGTCAAATGTTGACAGCTTTGTGCTGTCCACATCCAAAACAGCCCTAAGCATTCCGCTTTCATCGAAAACCGGAACCACGATCTCTGAATTTGTCGCGCTGTCACAGGCAATGTGACCTTCAAATTCGTGAACATTATCAACGATAATTGTCTTTCCGCTGCGCGCCGCTGCGCCGCAAACCCCGCGCTTAAAGTCGATGCGCAAGCACCCTAGTGTGCCTTGATATGGTCCGACAACCAATTGCGCGTCGCGGTTCGGATCGACAAGATAAAAGCCCGTCCAGTAGAAGTCCTCAAAGGCTTCACTGAGAAGACAGGCCGCCGTAGCGTAACGTGCTGTGCGGGTTGGTTCACCGTCAATGACTGCCGCGATCTCTTGGCCCAAACGGGCATATGTTTCTGATTTCGTTTCCATATCCGCCATATAAGGCTTTACGAATAATATTCAATTCTATTTGCACCACGCAATAGCTTTTCGTCCGGCGCGATCACCGCTTTTCCACGCAGATTCAACCCGCCCGCCCAGACAAGCATCACCGGCTATAATCAACTTACGTGAGGGGTCGCTGTGGATGTCTGCCCCCAATGGGTTAGTGACATTCGCATATAACCAGCGATGCAAAGACAAGACTTCAGCACCCGAAACATCAATACCCGTCAGTGTTTTGAACGCCTCAATCATTTGCGCCTGCACCCAATCCCGGTCTGCGTCTTTATGCGTCTCGGCCCAATCATTGCGGCTTTGGATCACTAAAGTCGTGAAATCAATATTTCGTCCAGGCTTGGCACTGTTCACAGTTGCCCATCCGATCATTTCATCATCGGGCCGCATGGCTTCCCATGAACCCGACCAAATTTCGGAGAGGCCTGCCATTATCGTAAAGTTAGCAGCGTGAGAAACCGTCTGTATTGGCGACGAGACAGCCTCACCCAAAATCGCGCGGGCCTGCTCCGCCGGAGCAGTCACGATCAAGACATCAAATTCTCCGAGCGATAAACCACAGTCATCGCTAAGCGTCCATTTTCCTGATGAATATTCAGCTCCCTCCACCCGCGTCCCCAGCATGATATTTAAATCCTTGGCCATATCTTTGCAGAGGCTGTTCATACGCGGAGATGCGACATATTTATTGCGCGAGTCCTCCTGCAAGCCTTTGGGCGTCCAAAGCGCGACAGTATCGGTTTGAATATAGGGCTGCAGGAATGCGCTGAATTCTTGCGTTTTTGCGGTGAAATATTGTGCGCCATGGTCGAATTCATAGTCGCCATTATAGCGCGTCGACATGCGACCGCTGACGCCGCGGGATTTTTCAAATATGGTGGTTTCAGCCTGTGAACTCACCAATTGGGCGGCGCGCAAGCCGGATATGCCTGCGCCAATGATAGCTATGGATGTCATATAGTGCATACGCGCGCAGTTGGGCTAGCGTTCACCCTAAAACAAAAATTTGACATACCATTTCATTCATGATGACTGATTTGCCAGCTTGCCATTTATCAAAGGATCACCGCCCGTGAAACGCCGCTCTATCGAAACTCTTCATCATGATCTTTCCACGCAACTCGCCGCGCATACAAAACGCATCGACAGTGATCCGCAGGCCAATGAAATTAAGCTTCTCGCCTATGACATTTCGCGCGATGTTGAGCAGCGCGACATGGCGTTTAAAGACATTGAGGCCTTGGTCAAAACCTTATCCGATAAAGGCGCAATCGCACGCGCAAAACGCCTTGCTACGCGCAGCGGAGCTGACGACCTAAAATCTCAAAAAGCAGCTCTGGTCAAAATGGCTAAGGCAAAAACAAAACTTGGCTATGACGCCTTCAAGGCGTGGGCAGAAAATCCGGGCCTTGGTATTGTTCTCACGGCCCATCCGACATTTTCACTGTCACGCGATATTCGCGATTGCCTCGGCGCGCTTGCGAGCACAACAGATAAAACAAAAGAAGATGAACTTGCCGATCACTTAAAAACTCTGCCCTACCTGCCGCAACGCGCACCAACTTTGCAGGAAGAACATGTCGACACGCAGGCCGCGATTGAGCGCATTCAAAATGCGCTTCAAGATGTGCATCATGACGTCATCACAATTGCCCGCACCGCATTTCCGGATAATTGGGCGCGCATCATCCCCCGTTTGGCCACAGTCTATAGCTGGGTGGGCTATGACATTGATGGCCGCACCGATATTAGCTGGGGCGACGCTATTCGTCTTCGCCTTGAGGAGAAAAGCAAGCAATTGACGCGCTACCATCTCTATGCTCAAGAGGTTTTGAATCACCCCGACGGCGTTCCCGGCGGCAGTGAAGCCAAATTGGAAAAGCTTGTCGACCAACTCGCCAATGCCAAGGCCAGCGCCGAGCGCGACTTGGCAATGTTTGGTGAAGACCTCACCGACACAGATAAATTAATTGCTGCAGCCAATAATTTAACCCGCAAATCTCCTCGCCGCCTCTTATCTCTCAAAGACGCAATTAAGCAAATTGACGGCATTATCAAAGCCTCTGACCGCGCGGCATTCTGTATGAAAATGATCGTGCTGCAAAGCGACATGATCAATTACGGCCTCGGCACATCGCGCATTCACTTCCGGCTCAATGCTCGCCACGTTATGAGCGGCGTCAAAGCCGTATTTGGTATTAGCGAGTCCACATCAGATAACCGCACGCTGCTGATGCGCGCTTCGAAACTGACCAAGGACGTCAAGCCCCAACCCGTCAACTTTGCCTCGCTTGCCCTTGAAAAAAGTACCGCCCATCAGCAAATGATCCTGACGGCGCAAATCCATAAATATATCGACGCTGATACGCCGATACGCCTTTTAATCGCGGAATGTGAGGACAGCCTTACGCCGCTGGGTATGCTCTATCTGGCGCGCCGCTACGGTCTTGATAAACATATGGATATTTCGCCGCTCTTCGAAACGGCTGACGCGCTCAATAATGGCGGGCGCATTATCGATAAAATGCTCAGCAATAAGGTCTATCGCAATTATATTGAAGAGCGTGGATGTTTTGCCATTCAAACGGGCTTTTCCGATGCAGGGCGTTTCATGGGACAAATTCCAGCGACGCTGGCAATTGAACGCCTACAGTCGCATTTTGCGGCGGCTCTGGTTCGTCACAACGTCAAAAATGTCACTGCAATCGTGTTTAACACCCACGGCGAAGGCAATGGCCGCGGCGGACATCCGGGCACGATCAAAGATCGCGTGGATTATGCCATGAGCCCTTGGGCCGTTGACCGCTTCACACGCGCCCACATCAATCTGACCCATGAGACAAGTTTCCAAGGCGGTGACGGATTTATGTGGTTCCAAACAGCGGCGCTCGCCTCGGCTACTGTATGCCAGTTAATTACGACCCGAGGGCAAGATACGTCCGATGTTGAGCAAGACCCTTTCTATACAGAAAATGATTTTAGCTGGGACATCTACCGCACGCTGTCCTCGCAACAAGATAGCCTGTATCACGATCCAGATTATGTCGGCCTGCTTGGCGGCTTTGGACAGAACCTGTTGATCCCGACGGGCTCTCGAGCGGCCAAACGCGCCAAAGCCGGCAGTGACATGTTTGACCCGCGCCAGCTTCGCGCAATTCCTCACAACGCCATTCTTCAGCAAATGGGCGTCCCCGCCAATATTTTCTACGGCCTTGGCCGCGGCGCAGCGATTGACCCCGAGAAATTCATCGACCTGTTTAAAACCAGCGCCAGAGCGCGATCTATTTTCTCGCTCGCCATTCAATCCATGAAGCGCTCAAATATTTCAATTCTCACCGGCTATGCGCGCCTGTTTGACCCTGCCTTTTGGATTAGCCGTGCCCTGTCCGGTAATGAACCGCTACTGGCGCGCAGCAGCCTCATTGTTGCCGATACACTTGCGACCTCCGAGTGGGCAACACGCCTTG
>CALKXN010000243.1 GCA_938003555.1 uncultured Robiginitomaculum sp.
TGTCCGAAGCGACAATGGCCATATTAGATGTAGAAGAAGATTAGATATTTTCGCGGCTCGGCGAGTAATTTGCATGAGCCTTGTAAATTTTATTGGAGTTAAAAAATGACAAAAACGACTTTTGAACACAAAGGTGAGAAATACACAATTACAGGTGAATGGGACGGAGACGTTTTTACAGCCTCAGCTAAGCTTGGCCGTAAAGTCGCATCTGATCCGTTTTCAATTGAGCGCCCTAAAGGCGATGATGTTGCTTCTGATGATATCTTGCAGACGGCCGCATTTGACGCCGTAAAGGCTTCAATTGAAGATGGCTCTGCATTGACCTCTGCTGACGACGCGTAAAGAATTATCTCCGAAGTTGATAACCCTCTTCTAGCCCTTACGGGGCTAGAAATTCTACAGGCAATGGTGTCTGGAAACGCGCCGGGTGTCGCGGGAATGTTAGAGACGCTTAATCAGTCTGTAACAGATGTGTCTTTTGGAAAATGCCTTGCCGAAGGCGTTCCTGGCCCTTCACATTGTAACCCTCACGGTACCGTCCATGGCGGTTGGTATATGGCGCTCCTCGATAGCGCAGCGAGCATCGCTATATTTAGCGCGCTCGGCCCCGGTTTGATGAGTTCTACCGCAACCATTGAGGTGAAGCTCCTGCGCCCGATAACACTAGGAAAAGCATATCGTGCCATCGGCGAGACTTTATCCGTCGGCGGGCGTCTCGGGCATTCTCGTGCCGATATGATAGATATTGAGACGGGTGAACGCGTCGCTTACGCTCTTGCAACATGCTCTATATTCTCGCGCCAGAAATGGGTGGATGGAAAGAAAAGCACAAAGTAGTAAAAGGGCCTGGATTTTAACGCCGAAGGACAGCTCTGCGGTTAAACAGAACTGCCCAGGGTCTGGCCCCATCTCTCAAAGCTGAGAGAGCCCAAAGAGGGTTCGCCGCCAAATTGACCAGTGGAGGTGGCTGATCAATGCGCTTAGCTGATGACTGTCAAAGGGGGAGAGATCAGTCAGAGCGTTAAGACAGCGCTTGGCGACGAAATGCCTTTATGCGGTGAACTGAGACGTCACGCTCATTGCGCCAAGAACGGTTTTGACGCGCGTTGTTAACTCTGTCAGGCTCTCTCCGTCTTGTGACGTTACTGTGCCGTAAATTGTCCCGGAATATGTTCCAACAATTAGAGCTTTCACTTTGCCCTTGGGTGACAGGCGATGACCTGCTGGAACAGTCAGGCCAGTGTTATCCAGCGCCATACCGCCAAAACTGTTCCACTGCGCGTCGCCCTCTCGGCCATAGATAATGACGTGACTCATGCCTTGCTCAGCTGCCGCGAGTCTAATTTCGTCGATCTTGTTGGAGCTATCGATTTGAGTGGGTGTGAATTTAGCCAAAGCAATCGGGCTAACGGGGGCAAAACTGACTTGAGCAGGGTTAATCGTCAAAGACATAGTGGCCCAATCCCGAAGCTCGTCAAAAGGCGCAGCGCGTAAACGGCCATCTTCGATACGGGCAATTCCAACTTTTGCGCCAGAGGGGATAAGTGCATCACTATAAGGTGCAGGCTTAAGGCGCGGTGTTGGCACATTGGCTTCTAAAGCCGAAGCATTTGGCGCAAATGCGATGATTGCTGCGATAGCAATAAGCGCGGCGTGAGATAGTGAGAATGTTTTTGTCTTGGTCATTTTAAAGCCCTCCGTGGATTGGTGATGAGGCTTTAATGACGTTGCAAAAGGGCAGGGCTATGCTGCTCTTGTGACAAATTTATGGTGTTTTTACCCTATCTGGGCAAATTTGGGGCAGATGAAGCATAAAGTGGCAAAACTGTACGAAAAGGGACGTATTGTTGCCCAAGTGTTAGGTTGTGGAGCGTTCTAGTTAAATTGTCTCTCGTTGACTTTTTCGACGCCACTGGCTGTATCATTCAGGATGACACCAATATTATTAATCATAAGTCCAAAACTGGCTATGATGGCCATGGCGACTAATGACGCAATTAAAGCGTATTCAATTGCTGTCGCTCCTGATTCATCTTCGTAAAACGATCTTATAATATTCATGGCTCTTCACCTTTTGCACCAATTCCAGACCTCATATATATTATAAGTGCTCAGAAATAATTAATTATGGGCCTGCGTTGCTTTTACGACTTTATTTGCTGTGCCATTGAACAGCGTTTGAACATTATTTCCCAGCAAACTTGCTGCAGAAATAATTCCAATCGCGACCAGCGTTGCAATCAAAGCGTATTCAATTGCCGTCGCTCCAGATTCGTCTTGAACGAATCGTTTTAAAAATAACATGTGATTTTCCAAACTCTTAAACTCGACCACTCCCTGGTCGGTTAAGGCGACATAACCGTATGGCTTTAAAAGGGGGTTAGGGAATAAGGTTAAGTCATATTATTCTTTAACCTAATTTTCATTGCCATCCCCATAAATGTTCTTGTAAGGTTCTATTTTAATAAAGGCGACTCATATGCGTATATTAGGGCTAGACCCCAGTTTGGTTGCCTGTGGATGGGGTGTCGTGGATATGGAGGGCACGAAGCTGCGTCACATTGGTCATGGTGTTATCCGTCCGCCAAAATCCGCGCCGCTTCATGAACGCTTGTCCTTCCTCTATGTTCGGATTGAAAAGATTATCGCAGAGGCTGCGCCAGATACCGCAGGTGTCGAGGAGGCCTTTATGAAAAATAACGCTATGAGCGCTTTAAAACTGGGTCATGCGCGGGCGGTCTGTTTGCTTGCTCCGTCGCGTGCAGGCTTATCCGTGGGCGAATATAGTGCGCGTTCGGTCAAAAAGTCTGTGACCGGAACTGGCGCAGCCGATAAAGCGCAAGTCGCTGCCATGATAAATGTTCTGCTGCCGGGAATAGGTATGAAAGCAGGCGACGCAGCAGATGCGCTCGCTATTGCCATATGTCATGGCCATCATATGCCCGCTGCTTTGAGGGCTGCGTTATGATTGGAATGTTATCAGGCACATGTTTGTTCGCCGGAACAGGTGAGGCGATCATTGATTGCAATGGTGTGGGGTATCTTGTGCAATGCGGAAGCCGCACATTATCAACCCTTCGCGAAGGAGAGCCAGCGCGGGTTCATGTGGAAACCCATGTACGCGAAACGGCCATTACGCTTTATGGATTTGCTGCCGAAGAAGAACGCGCATGGTTTGTGCGCCTTCAAAGCGTGCAGGGCGTCGGGCCCAAAGCGGCTTTGTCTATGCTGGATATTCTAACGCCGGGGCAAATTTTATCTGCAGCGAGTCTTGAGGATAAATCCGCCTTTGCGCGCGCCTCTGGCGTTGGGCCAAAGCTTGCGGCGCGTATTGCGATAGAACTGTCTGGAAAACCGGCCCCGCTAGGACGTGCCGTAGCAGGAGCCTTTACTGCGCCATCATCTGGCGCGGGGCAAACCGAAGAGGCGCGTAATGATGGCCTGTCCGATATGGCGCTACGTAATGACGCGATTAGCGCGCTCGTTAATCTCGGTATCGATCAGTCAAATGCGCTACGCGCTGTGGCGCAAGCCTATAACACTTTTGCAGAAGACCCGCCGCTGGATGACCTAATTAAGGCGGCGCTTAAAGAGATGAGCCGGGATTAGGCGCACCTTGCCCGCCCTCGCAAACAGGACTAAGCCAGCGTCATGACCGAGCCGCGTATTATCAGTAATGAGCCCCAAAGCGGTGACACACGCGACCGCGCCCTGCGTCCGCTAAGCTTTGATGATTTTGTCGGGCAGGCCAGCGCAATAGAGAATTTGAAGGTCTTTGTGAATGCTGCGCGCGGGCGCGGTGAATCGCTTGACCATCTGTTGCTCTCCGGCCCTCCGGGCCTGGGTAAGACGACCTTGTCCCATATCGTCGCGCGTGAGCTCGGCGTGAATTTTCGCTCTACATCGGGACCCATTATCTCTAAGGCAGGTGACCTCGCGGCGCTATTAACGAACCTAGAGCCGCGCGATGTTTTATTCATTGATGAAATCCATCGCCTGTCTCCGGCCGTTGAAGAAGTGCTTTATCCGGCCATGGAAGATTTCGAGCTGGACTTGATTATTGGGGACGGTCCTGCCGCGCGCTCGATTAAAATTGATCTTCCGCCTTTTACATTGATTGGCGCGACAACGCGCGCAGGCCTGCTCGCGACGCCGCTGCGTGATCGTTTTGGCATTCCGGTGCGTCTTGAGTTTTATGACGTGGCGGAGTTGACAAAAATTGTTGTGCGCGCGGGCCTAAAGCTTGGCGTTGAGATGAGCGCCGATGGCGCCCGTGAGATCGCTAAACGTAGTCGGGGAACGCCGCGCGTCGCGGGGCGTCTGCTGCGCCGCGTGCGGGATTTATCCGAAGCTGCTGGTGATAAAGTCATTGACCGCTCCGCCGCCGATGCTGCGCTGCGCCGTCTTGATGTGGACGCGATCGGTCTGGACGCGCAAGACAGGCGCTATCTTCACGCGCTCTGTGAAATGTTTGGCGGCGGCCCTGTCGGTGTGGATACGCTGGCAGCAGCCTTGTCCGAAGCCCGCGACGCGATTGAGGATGTGATTGAGCCTTATTTAATACAGCAGGGCTTTATCATGCGCACGCCCCGTGGCCGCATGGCCACGCCGCACGCCTTTGGCCATATTGGAATGGCGCGCCCGCCGGAAAATGTTGTGCCTATGCCGACATTATTTGGAGATAAAAATGAGTAAATGTCCTGAACCTGAAATGGGTTAATTCCTCGGACACAGTAAAGGCCGCGCGCATTATTATCCCTTGTCCGTATTCTATGCGGAAATCACTGTTCTGCATAAGTGAAGCAAAGCGGATGACATAAAATGAACTAATCGGTTCTAAGGCTGAATAAGGCCATTCATTTTTAAATTTCTGAAATTTGAACTAACGACAATTTTCAAGAAAACGAATTAAGCCACTTTCTT
The DNA here is from genome assembly GCA_938003555.1 of uncultured Robiginitomaculum sp. Lineage (GTDB taxonomy): Bacteria > Pseudomonadota > Alphaproteobacteria > Caulobacterales > Maricaulaceae > Robiginitomaculum. The sequence continues at coordinate 4,927 of CALKXN010000243.1, forward strand.
GTATGAAACGGCCCTTGGATAGTATTGAGCTTCATTTGATTCATTCGCGCCAGTGCAGCGTTTTTGATCTTCATATCAACATGATCATAGCCATGAATTGACCTCATGTTTTCATGACCTCATCATAACACCATAATTAGAATGTTTGCTCCAGCCTGTGGCAATCTCATCGCAGCCAATGGGGTGTTTCGTATGCAAACCGATTTTTCTCTCTGCCGCATGTAAGTGCAAAGCCTCCCATATATTCGTGAGTATAAGGTCGTGATCAATATAATTGGTCATACCAATAGGCGCAATTGGTTTATAATATAGGTTGACAATAA
>CALKXN010000244.1 GCA_938003555.1 uncultured Robiginitomaculum sp.
AATCCTATCCGCTTTCATTTGCGCGGTAAGTGCAGGCCGCACAGTGCTGCGCAGCTTATCGACGCGTGAAGGCAAACGGCATATTTAGGAGGGTCGAATATGAGTAAACCGACACCTCGCCGTAAATTCATAAGCCGCCTCGGCTTTTTACGCTTTGCATTTTTAATTGCGCTGCTCGCGGCTCTTGTCGGGTTTGCGATGTTCTTCCTCAGCGTAGAGCGCGCCGCGCCTTCTATCTCCAGCCTCAATGCGGACGGTATTGTTGTGCTCACTGGTCCTGGCGGCGGGCGACTGGAAACCGGGGCAGAATTACTCAAAGCCGGAGCGGCCGAGCGTCTTCTGATTAGCGGCGTAGGGAAATCCGTCACACCGGAGCAGATCGCGGAGATCTTATTTGTGACAGATGAAACAATGGCGTGCTGCGTTGATCTGGATTTTGCCGCAGATAACACAGTCGGCAATGCCCGCGAAACCGCCATATGGGCGCGCGCCATGGGGTATGAGCATTTGATTGTGGTGACATCGGATTATCATATGCCGCGCGCTATGCTGGAATTAAACCATGCCACTGAAGGCATTCGCCTCACGCGTTACCCTGTCCCTGATGGACGCGACGCCAATCGTTTCAGTGTGCTGTCGCGTGAATATGGAAAGCTACTTGTTGTCTTTGCCCGCCAAATGGGCGAGCGCACAGAGCAATCCCCTAAGCCTAACCCCGACCCCGCCGAAGCCATGCGCGAGGCCCAAGATCCGCCCAAATTAACCGGGCCGCAATAGGACAAACTCATATGAAAAAGCTGCTTATTTTTATCGTCCTCGCGGCGCTCGCCTATTGCGCCTATTGGTTTGCGGCGGCGCATTTTCTACCTGAGAAAATTGAAGACCAAATTCAAACGCTCACCGAAGACACAGCCACAGTCGAGCATAGCCCAATTAAAATTTCTGGGTTTCCAGCAGCGTTTAAATCTGATGTTTCGCCCCTAAAAATGAGCGGCGATGGATGGAGCGCAGATATTGACACGCTCACCGCCCGCGCGCCGGCCTATCTTCCAACCTCCGTTAAAATGGCGCATGATGGACGCGCGATATTTAACATTCAAAAGGGTCTATTTAAGGGCGTCTATAACACCCAAACAGAGGCAGCTACGCTCGATAGCGCCCTCACCTCACGCCTATCGCGTGAGACGATTATCAATGCCAAGAATATTCAAATCACATCTGCGCCGGGAAGCGTCTGGCCCGTGCAATCTGCCGATAGTATTTATATTCGCCGCGATATTACCCGTAAATCCTACGCCGTTGATTTTGACCTGCGTAACGTTGTGATGGATGCCGAAAGGCTCGGGGATATTGGACAGCTTCTTGGCGCGCGCGCGCAAGGCGTGAGCGGCGATATTTTAATCACGCGCGAAAGCGGCAGCGAGACGCCCTTTGGCGCCGCGCAAAATGATGTGATCACCGCGCAGAAAGTTATCTTTAATTGGGGCGATTTGAAATTTGATGGCCGCTTTAATCTGACGCGAAGCAATGGAACCCTAAGCGGAGAAATTACGCTTTTCACCGATGACCCCGCCGCGCTTATCAAAGCGGCGCAGCGCGAGGGCATGATCCCGCGTCAGGCCAGTTTCTTGCTGGATATGCTGTTGTCGGGCTTGCCTAAAAATGAGACCGGACAATATGAATTGCCGATTAGCGTTCGCAATGGTGATATGTCACTCGGCCCGCTTCCGCTTGGCCGCTTGCCCTTTTAATCCGCTGTCTTATCACGGCCAAAGTTTGGCGCGTCCGTATCTTGCCCGGCATCAATAATCTGGCGGCGAATATTTCGCGTCTTAGAAAATTCGCGTAAAAGATTATCGCCCTCACCCCAGCGTATAGCGCGTTTTAAGGCCGACAGGTCTTCGATATAGCGATCAACAACTTCGAGCACGGCTGTCTTATTAGACAGAAAAACATCGCGCCACATTTCAGGGTCAGACGCCGCAATACGGGTAAAGTCCCGAAAGCCGCCCGCCGAAAATTTGACGACTTCATTATTGGTCACGCGTTCCATATCCACCGCCGTGCCGACCAAAGCATAGGCGAGCAAATGCGGCACATGAGATGTTGTCGCTAAAACCGTATCATGGCGTTTCGCGTCCATCATCGCCACGTCACTGCCGAGGCCTTCCCAAAAAGCGGCAACGCGCTGAGCCGCCGCAGATGTCTCATCTTCGGGCGTTAAAATGCACCACCGTTTTTTAAATAGCTCCGCAAAGCCGGCTTCCGGCCCGCTATTTTCCGTACCTGCAATCGGGTGACCGGGAACAAATGCAATATCCTCGCGCAGAAGCGGCGTCACGGCATCAATCACAAATCCCTTTGTCGAGCCAACATCAGATAGAACCGCGCCAGATTTCATTGCGGGGATAACAGCGCTAGCCGCGTCGGCCATGCGCCCCGGCGGCACGGCAAGAATAACAAGATCGGCGGCGGGCGCGAGTGTCGCCGCGTCTATATTTGCGTCATCCGCGATGCCCAAAGACGTGATCGTCGCGACCACATCCGGGTTTTTATCCGCCATTAAAACTGTAGAGGCTTGGCCATAAACCTTTGCGGCGCGCGCAAGGGATGAACCAATCAGGCCGCCGCCGACGATTAAGACTGTTTCAAATTTGCTCATAAGGTCACGCCCAGACTAGGCGGCAATACGCCAATGATATGCGCGCTCGAAATGTGAGATTTTATCTCTTCAAGCGCCTTGGCGCTGACATAATGCGGCCATTGCAGTAAAATATGCGCTCCGGCCTCGGCGCGTTTAATGGCCTTAGGCGCAAGACCCGCTACGGCTTTCGCCTCAGTTTGATTAACCGCAATCAAGCTACAATCCTCATCGCCCGATGGCGCAATATCTGCGCCCGCGACGGCAACAGCCTTGGGCCAATTTTGCGCGCCAGTGCGCGGCAAGCCGGATAAAATATATAACCCGTCCATCGCGCCGCCCGGTAGAAGCGCATTCCACCATTTATTCATCCCACCCGGCGCGGGTAACACGGCCACGCCCTCGGGGTCAGCAAGCGTTGCCGCCAGCGCCGCGCTAGTCGTCGGGTAATGGCGCGTGGGAATGGACGCGCCGAAACGATCCCGCACCAAGGCGCCATTCATCAACGCGTCGCCTTCGAGGGCAATATGCAAAACCATCGGCCCTTGGATCGCAAGGCTCGCGCTCATCAGCTCCGCCATGATGCGACTAACGAGTTCGGGCGATGTATCAATTGCGGCCTTCGCCAGTGCGCGCACATGACTTTCTTCGCGTGAAGGACGCCAGACCCGCATGCCGGATTTACTCGCCCGCACTTTGGCGGATAAATCCAGACGCTCTGCGATCAAGTCCAAAAGCGCATTATCCACGCGGTCAATATCAATGCGTAAGTTCGCGATGTCAGGTTTAGCGCTCATAATCAGTCATCAATTCTTTTGCGACCCGCGCTCTAAAACGGGGGTCGGTTTAGGAAAGAGCGGCGCGCGAACCTCTTCGCTGCTGAGCCCATCTGTTGTCGCATAAAGCCGCTTGACCGCCTCGACAAGCACTAGTCCTGAAAAACGTGGCCATACGGTTTCACCGAACCGCTCCATAAGGGATAAAAAGCGCGGCCCTGTCATGCGAGAAATAGGCGGCGCGTAAAGCGCGCCCGACCAGGCCAGCGGCATGAATTGCGCGGTTTTAAGCGCGCTCGCGAGCTGGCTGCGCGAAAAAGGACGCCCCGCACCAAAGGGCGAAGCATCGCTGCGCGCCCACAAACCAGAGCGGTTAGCCGCAATAATCACCAGCCGTCCTTCGGGGGTCAGGACGCGCCATGCCTCTGCAAGGACAGCGGTGAAATCTGCGCTTTCTTCAATGGCGTGCACCAAAAGCACGCGGTCAAAACTGGCGGGCGGAAGCGGAAGCGCATCTTCTTCGACCAGCGCTGCCACATTACCCCGGCGGCTTTTGGTCGGGATAACCCCCATGGCAGCAGGCATTGTCAGGATAACTTTTTTGGCTTTGGGGGCATATGGCATTAAATAAGGCCCGGCATATCCAAGCCCCAGCATGGCGCGGCCCTCTTCTTCTTCGGGAGGCCACAGCGCAGTTAACCTGCGCAGGGCCATAACACGCGCGGCTCGCCCCATGGGGGAGGCATAAAATTCAGAGAGTTGATTTGCAGTCTGGCGCATAATTTATGATAAGAGCATTAACGCCCCGCGCCAAACCAAAAAGAGAAATATATGAGCCTCGACATTATCGTCTTTCCCTGCCTGTCCGATAATTATGGATTTTTGCTGCGCTGCGTGCAGACGGGTAAAACCGCTTGCGTAGATACGCCGGACGCTGCTGAAATTTCAAAACAAATAGAGGCGCGCGGATGGGGGCTGGATTATATTCTCAACACCCATCACCATCCTGACCATACAGGCGGCAATAAAGCGCTGAAACGAAAATATGGCGCGCGGGTCATTGGCCCGAAAGCCGAAGAAAGTCGCATCCCGCACATTGATGACGCGGTGAGCGAGGGCGGGGCATTTACACTCGGAGATTGCCCCGCGCAAATTTGGGACACGCCCGCCCATACGGCGGGACATATTAGCTATTATTTTGAGGATGCGGCCGCGATATTTGTGGGGGATACCTTATTTGCACTCGGCTGCGGGCGCTTATTCGAAGGCACGCCTGCGCAAATGTGGACAGCGATGGCGCGCTATAACACCCTGCCGCGCGCAACGCAGGTCTATTGCGCCCATGAATATACGCTCTCCAATGCGCGCTTTGCCGAAACGATTGAGACCGACAATACTGCGCTGGATGATTATATCATATCCGCCAAAGCCAAACGCGAACACAACATCCCGACTGTACCGACCACGATCGGCGCAGAACGTGACGCGAATCCTTTCATGCGAGCCGATCAAGATAGCGTCGCCAAAGCGGTCAATATGATCGGAGCAACGCCATCTGATATTCTAGGCGAAGTACGCCGCCGCAAAGATGCGTTTTAGAGGTCAAAGTGATAAATATAATTCCCTATGAAAGCATTGGCTCTATTCGTTTCGAAAATATGGATATGTTTAAAATAGATGACAAAGATAAGTTTGAATC
>CALKXN010000245.1 GCA_938003555.1 uncultured Robiginitomaculum sp.
GCTTTTGATGTTAATATTGATGAGGGCGGCGTGCCACGCCCTGCTCTTAAAGGCTGGACGGAAAGCTCGGACACCGATCTTTATGCGTTGATTAAGGTCTACAAGGACTATGATTTCGGCGCGCTTCTTGTAACCGACATAGCCAAAGATGGTGTTTTACAGGGCGCAAATATTGAGCTTTACCGCGAGATTTTGGCCCGCTTTCCCAATGCGCCACTGATAACATCAGGCGGCGTTGGGTCGCTGGACGATGTTAAAGCGCTCAAAACCTTGCAACCTTACGGGATAATCATCGGCAAGGCGCTCTATGACCATAAATTTACCCTAGAAGAGGCTATTGCATGCTCGCAAAGCGCATAGTCCCCTGCCTTGATGTGCGCGGTGGCCGCGTCGTCAAAGGTGTGCAATTTCGCAATCACGAAGACGTCGGAGGCATTGAAGAGCTTGCCCTACGCTATCGTGATCAAGGCGCCGATGAACTTGTCTTTTACGACATTACAGCCAGCACAGATCAGCGCGAAGTTAGCCCGGACTGGATTGGTCGCGTCTCTAAAGTGCTTGATATCCCGTTTTGCGTCGCAGGCGGCATAAGTTCCATTCAAGCCGCAACAGAGCGGTTGAATGCGGGCGCGGATAAAATTTCAATCAACAGCCCGGCTCTGCTTAATCCTGACCTCATCAATATACTTAGCGAGGCCTTTGGTCGCCAATGTATTGTTATAGGCATAGATAGTTTCTTTGACGGGCAGACTTATCGCGTGCGCAGCCATACCGGCGATCCAAATAAAATGCGCGAGACTGGCCGCGAGACGATGAGCTGGATTAGCGAGGTCATTGAGCGCGGCGCAGGAGAAATTGTCTTGAACTGTATGAACCAAGACGGCATGCGCCAAGGTTATGACATTGACCAACTCAAAGCAGCACGCGAGATATGCTCTGTTCCCTTAATTGCATCAGGCGGGGCCGGCGCGCCTGAGCATTTTGCGGACATATTTAATAAAGCCAATGTGGACGGTGCGCTCGCCGCGAGCGTTTTTCATAAATCTGCGATCACCATTCCTGATTTAAAACAATATCTTATCAAAGAAGGCTTAGAGATACGGCCATGAAAATCGATTTTGAAAAAGGCGGCGGCCTTGTCCCAGCAATTGTACAAAACGTGGATAGCGGCAAAGTCTTGATGCTGGGCTATATGAACGCCGCGGCTGTTCAAAAGACGCAAGAGAGCGGAATGGTAACATTCTTCTCTCGCGCTCGGAAAACCTTATGGACAAAAGGCGAGACGAGCGGCAATACGCTGGAAATGGTCAGTATGTCCGTAGATTGCGACAATGATACATTGCTGGTGCTGGCCCGCCCCAATGGCCCAACTTGCCATACTGGAACTGAGACATGTTTCGATGATGAGGCTGCGCCATCATTGTCATTTCTCAGCACATTAGAGAATGTAATTCAATCCCGACAAAGTGATGATAGTTCAAGCAGTTACACGGCAAAGCTCTTATCCGGCCCCTTGCATAAAATATCACAAAAGGTCGGTGAAGAAGGCGTAGAAGTTGCCCTCGCCGCTGTGGCCGAGAGCGATGATGATCTAAAGAATGAGGCCGCCGATTTGATCTATCACTTGATGGTACTCCTACGCGCCAAGAAGATTGATCTCGCCGAAGTTATCAGCGTGCTCAATAGCCGCCATATCTAAGCCGCTTGGACAATCTTGGCGAAGTCTTCCATGTTCAAACTTGCCCCGCCGACTAAAGCCCCGTCAACTCCATCCGTAGATAGAATGTCTTTGGCATTTGCAGGTTTCACAGATCCTCCATATTGAATGCAAAGGTCCTGAGCACTTTTTTCACCAAACATGTCGCTATACACAGCGCGGATATGCGCGTGCATTTGCGCGATATCCTCTAAAGTTGCGGTTTTACCTGTCCCGATGGCCCAAATGGGTTCATATGCGATCACTGTATTTAATGCGGTCGAGGCTTCTGGAGTTGAGGCACGGAGTTGGGATTCAATTGTGGAATTTGCCTCTCCTGATTCTCTTTGATCAAGCGTTTCGCCAACACAAATAATTGCGCCCATGGCAGAGGTAATTACCGAATCAGCCTTGGCCTTCACCGTCGCATCCGTGTCGCCAAACATAGCGCGGCGTTCAGAATGCCCGCAAATGATGTAATCGGCTTCACAATCAGCTGCCATATTGGCGCTAATTTCACCTGTAAATGCACCGGAATTTTCGCTGTGACAATTCTGTGCGCCTGCATTCATGCCGTATTTATGTGCGTTCTTCGCGACCTGCTGCAAATATACAGAGGGCGGACAGATTAAAATTTGCGAGCGATCAGGAATGATCTTCCCGAGAAGATCAAAGAGTTGCTCAGGTTTAGAGGCCCAAGCGCTCTGCCCATTCATTTTCCAATTTGCCGCGATGAGTTTCTTCATGTCCGAGCGCCTCTGTCATTGCTTTTGCCGTGTACCGTGATAGGTAACCCGCTAACGTTTTAAACATGAATAAAACATGAGATAAAGACATATGGTGCAAAGTAGCTCTAAATTCCTCCGCAACATCGTAATTGGTATTATTATTGTCCTGCTGATCGTCGCGATGTCCATTATGGGTTTCACTGACGTCTTCCAACCTAAGGCGGCCGGTTCGGTCGCTTTGGTCGGCGACAACAAAATTACAATCCGTCAGTACAAGGTCGATTTCGATCAACGTTTGCGGATATACAACCAAGAAAACGGCACAAACCTTACGGCTGGTGAGGCCTATGAGCGCGGGTTTAACACACAGATCGTGCAAAATTTAGTCACGGAAGCCGTGATGGACTTGGACGCAGATGAGCTTGGAATTGGCGTTGCAAAAACTGTCGCCCGTAATGCTTTGTCAGAATATGAAGTATTCAAAGATGAAATCACCGGCGAATTTTCCGAAGACAAAGTCACAGAGTTCTTCAATGGTAATCGTGATTATAATCGGAGTGATTTTGAAGCCAGTACAACACGCGATTTACGGCGGCAACAAATCACGCGTCCGCTTGTAACGGGCATTAAAGCGCCCCTTTCCTACGCCCAGCAGCGTTACAAATTTATCACTGAACAGCGCCAAGTTAAAATCCTGACCCTTTCGCGCGATTCTGTACCTGCGCCGGAAGCGCCAAGTGATGATGTTTTAAAAGCCTTCATCAAAGAAAACGAAGCAGATTATACGCAACCTGAATATCGTCGTTTCACGATTTTGCGTATTGAAAATTTTGATGTCGCATCTGACATCGAAATCAGTGAGCAGGATATCATTGATACATATGAGGCTGACCTCGCGGATGGAAATATGGGCGATCTCGAAAAGCGTTCAATAACCTACCTTCCAGTAACAAATGAAACACTCGCGAATGATGTGAAAGCTCGCCTTGCAAATGGAGAGAGCTTTGCTGATGCGGCTTTAGCCGTCGGCGTCTCCGCTCCAATCGTTTATAATGAAGTGCGTCCGGACGTGATCGCAGACCCGCGTGTTGCAACATCTGCATTTGAAGCAGACGCAGGTGACATCATTTCAGGCGAAGGCACACTTGGGGGGCATTATGTTGCCCGCCTGAACGGCATTACGCCTGCGGTTAAACCTGCGCTTGAAAATGAACGTGAACGTATCGTTGCCGAACTCACCAAAGATAGCGCTGAGGCAGAACTGTTCGACCGCTTTGGTAAACTCCAAGACCTCATTGATAAAGGTGATACACTTGAAGATGCCGCGAAGGAGAGCGGCGTATCTGCATCTTCAATAGACTTTTTATCGCGTCTTGGCGCAACTCAAGACGGCGTTAAACTTGCGGGTATCGGAACCCTAACAGGCGTTGGCAGTGATGATGAAATTTTAAGACAGCTCTTTACTGCCGAGCCAGGATTCCCGACAGAGTTTTTCGAAACCAGCACGGGCGGATATGCAATGATCCGGGTTGACGATATTCAAGTTTCTAAAGTTCGTCCTTTTGAAGAGGTGAAAGCTCGCGCGACCTCGATCTGGACTGCTCAGCAAATAGATGAAAAAATGTCCGCTTTGGCGCAAACTTTAGCAACGCGTGTTCGCAGTGATGAGAGTCTTGAAGATGTTGCGGCATCGGTTGAAGCTGGCGGCAATCTTGAGACCCGCATACTCGTACGCACAACGCGCTCCCCCGGACTATCCAATGAGGTCTTATCTCAGCTCTTAGAGGCCCGTGAGGGCGAAGTCGTTCAAGGCTATGGCGCAGAAGCTCTGACGCGGACGGTTGCTGTTGTGAGTAAAGTCACGGCAAATGCAGACAGCTTGTCCGGTGGTTTTGCAGACGCGATGCAAACTCAGGCCAGCGAAGACCTGTCTTCTGATATTCAAACCGCTTATCGCCAAGATATTCTGCGTGAAAACCCTGCGCAAACCTTCGAGCAGCGGATGCGCGAAGTTAACGGCCTTACAGAATAAATGCCTCCTACCGGGTCTGGTGATGTCAATTTTAACGCAGAAGCCCTGTGCCCTGCGGAAGATGACTTTATTCCTGAATATGATGCTGGTCGCCCGCAATTGGTTTATCGACGCGTCATCAACGATCTGGATACGCCGGTATCAGCTTACCTCAAAATTGCTAAGGGGCGTCCCTACGCATTTCTATATGAGTCAGTGCAAGGCGGTGAACAGCGCGGGCGCTATTCCTTCCTAGGCTTTGCACCTGATTTGGTTTTCCGAAGCAATGGTGAGGTCTGTGAGTGTGCAAATGGCATTGACGCTATCGCCGCGGATCGATTTTCGCCCCTACCCGGAAAGCCCCTTGATGAGCTGCGCGCCTTAGAGGCTTCATCACGACTAGATTTACCAGAGGGCTTGCCCCCCATGGCGGCGGGACTATTTGGCTATATGGGTTACGACATGATCCGCCATATTGAGAAAATTGGTGAGGTAAATCCGGACCCGATTGGAACACCGGACAGCATCATGATCCGCCCGACTGTGATGGCCATATTTGATCTCATTGCCCAGGAAATCATTCTTGCAACGCCTGTGCGGCGGGATGGACGTAGCGCTAAGGCCGCATATATTGAGGCTGCAGCGAAGTTAGACGCTGTATGTAATGATTTAATGGCTCCGGTCTCAACAGGCGCACTACCGAGCGCGCCTTTGACAAATATCGTTGCAAAACCCGGCCAGACTCTCACGGAATTTTCAAGCCGCGTTCTGAAAGCCAAAGAGTATATCCTCTCCGGTGATGTGTTTCAGGTTGTCATTGGGCAACGTTTTAGCGCTGAGCTTCCGGTGAACCCCTTTGCATTATATCGCTCACTGCGCCGCATGAACCCCTCACCATTTTTGTTTTTCTTGAATTTCAAAGATCATACAATTGTTGGGTCCAGCCCTGAAATACTTGTGCGGCGACGCGGTGATACAGTTACGGTTCGCCCAATTGCGGGAACACGGCCGCGCGGTAAAACCCCGGCGCAGGATATTGCGCTTGAAGCCGAACTTCTTGCCGATAAAAAAGAATGCGCCGAGCACCTTATGCTTTTAGATTTGGGTCGCAATGATGTGGGCCGCGTTGCACGCGCCGGAACCGTTCGGGTCACGGAGAGTTATACTGTAGAGCGCTATAGTCACGTCATGCACATCGTCTCTAATGTTGAAGGTCAACTTGACGACAAGCATGATAGTTTTGACGCGCTATTTGCCGGGTTCCCAGCAGGTACCGTCAGCGGCGCACCCAAAGTTCGCGCGATGCAAATCATTGATGAGCTAGAGACAGAAAAGCGTGGTATTTATGCGGGCGCCGTTGGCTATATT
>CALKXN010000246.1 GCA_938003555.1 uncultured Robiginitomaculum sp.
GAAGGGATTCAAACATAGCATCTGAAAGGCCGTGAGTTTCACGCAACCAGTTAAAATCTGCATCACGACCTGCAGAAAACTTGGTTTCCAAATTCATCGATTAGACCGCATTACTAGTGACATTATGTTTATCAAAATTGACCAAGAAGGCGTCGGTCAGTTGTTGAAGTTCGCGAAGCGCTTGGACTTGTTCAACTGTATGAGGTTTCATGCTAAAAACTCTCAGTATCGACTGTTTGGCTTTGCTCCACTTACCTCGAGGGTAAATAATCTTTTTGAGTCGATCTATATGCATAATATATTCAGAGATTAGGTTTTTGATGATGCTATAATATTTACGCAATGAATTGAGTTGCATCTTAGCCTCGGGCAACAATTCTATCAAGGTTTTCGTTTCCTTTAGTATCTTATCATTTTCAATCGTGATTTTTTTTGCTTTCTTATAGGACGACTTAGCTGAGATGAAGATAATGGGGGCCGCTACGATGCCGCCAAGTACCATCATTCCGCCGCTCATACCGGCCCCGCCCGCGGCGAGCGCGCCACCTCCAAACCAAGCCAATGTAGCATTATAGGCTGCAACGCCTGACAAACCAGATAAGGCTGCTCCAGTCGACGCGCTACCAACCATTGAAACAACAGCCCATGCCCCAACTGCTGTGGCGCCTCCCAAAGCCCCGCCAAACCCAGCCGTGACGGCACTATTATATGATGTTTTAAAGGAGTGCAGTTTTGCAAGTGTCTCAGATTTAGAGCCGCTCTGATCAATCTTTGACTTCGATTCACCCAAAACATTTTGACAAAATAAAAGTGAAGGCTGAACTGAAGAAATACTGTCACCAATATATTTAAGAACATTGTCCGTGTCGGTTTTTATGCGCGAAACTTGATTGTAATTTTCTTGGTATACGGCATAGCTTTCGTCGTAAATGTTACGGGCATCTTTGAGAGCCTTAGAGCCGCCTAAGGTGACAGCATATTCAACGCCTTTGCCAGTCGTAGCTAACGCTTTTCCAATCTTTTTTACCTTGCTCATGTCACTTCATTTCATTTTTGAAAAGCTATCAATCTCACGTGTCGATTTCAATAATATTACACCCATTCTATTACACCAGGACTTCTATCACTTATTGTTCTGAGTGTTTGAGCCAGTTGTGAGTGCTCATCTTTTATGTGAACGACCAAGTGGTCAATACTACGTGTGAGCGGGATCATAAGCCAATTTACGGCGAACTCCGTCGCGCGTTTCTTATACTCTTCATCTAATGCAGTTTCAGAAAAGAAAAATCCGTCGCGTGCTTTTAGCTGATTTTCAATTTCACTCTTATTTAGACCCGGTTTACGCATTTGAAAATCGAAGAATGTGTCCAGACCTAAACAGATTGTTGTCCAACCTTCCATTCCGCGGCATGAATTATAGCGAATGGCTTTAAGCTGATCATGCTGCCTTACATATTGACGTCTGTCTTTCTCATCGAAACCACGCCAACTGTTTCTCTCTTTATCTTTTATGGCTAGATCAAATAGCTTTTCATAATTCATACCTCCCGACATTGCCGTACTTGGCAAACAAACCAAATTGTCGGAGTAGCGCACATAGTTGGTTCGCTCTAAATCACGATCAATTATGTCTAAGCTTGTGTTTACGGCAGCTCTAGCGTTTGGTTCGACCAGAACCGTGAAACGCCCCCCATGCACCTCAGGGTCCGGCTCCAAATCCCAGTCCTTAATACCGAGTTCTTCCGCAATATCTCCAACAACTTGGCAAGTTGCCCCTTTAGTGCGGCGTGATGATTTCAAACTATGTCGTCTGTTGATTTTTATGTCGGCCTTATCCCATTGGCAACGGTCAGATCCCACAAACTGATCAACACCGTCGGCTACGACGACATGACTAGATCCAAAGACTTTGTATAAAAAATCTCGGTGCTCAGGTTTCCAATCTTGTCCTTCATCGACAAGCACATAATCAAAATCTGATTCTAATTTTTCTTTCTCAAAAAGCTTTTGGAGTCTGGTCCTCTCTCTGACGTCCAAAGACCCAATCCTACGGATTTCTTTTTCAGCTTCTTTGCTAAATGTCTTTTCATATAGATCTTGACCGAAAGAGTACCTGGTTTGAATTTGAGGCATATTTGAATGAGAAAACGACTTATCAGTTTCGCCAATCAGAAATAGTAATCTTGATATGTCGCTAATCAGTCCATGATTGTATGTGATAATTAAGCTCTTCTTACCTTGCCTAGCCAGGTGTAGCCCGATCTGAATGAGTGACATTGTCTTGCCCGTGCCACCACGCCCTCGAAGGAGTAAGAGCCCTGTTCCCAGCTTTTGGATATACTGGGTTTTTTCCGTATCGAAACGCATTTTCGTCAAGGCATTAATGCGCTGCAAGTCAAGTTTAGTCGGGGTGACTTTATAGGTAAGCCTAGCGCTAAGGGTTTCCAAATTGTGATATTTTGGATTTTTAAAAAATGCCTGTATCCGATTTTTATCGAAATAGCTTTTCTCCTGAGAATCCACCAAATCAAGCCAGCTTATTTTCGAGAAATGAACAGGAACACTGCTGTTTTCCTGCGGAAGCGGTAAGGATGTTTTTGGCGCTCGCGCGAGCCATATCGCCTTCTGCACAAATACAGAGTCAAGACGCTCACTCCCTCTCATTGATGAGTTTTGGAATGATTTGAAGGCATATGTCTGCTGATCACATTGCTCAGTCGCATTATGCCATTTGCCGTTATAACTAACCTCTAAGCTTGATCCTCGAAATTGTATGCTGTCGGAAGAATGATTTTTCACTTCAATAATTTGAACAAAGGAATGGATAAGGCTGCCATCAGTCGTTTTGAGGAGTAAATCTTCAGCTCGCCTGTCGTGATACAACAGCACAAGGTCAATCTGGCGACCTGGTAAATAGAGATCAGAAATTATCTCAAGCTTAATATCCGGATGACTTAGCGCGGGTTCGCTTTCCAACAATGCCTGCTTCAACATTTCAGCGTGTCGAGATTCGTTAGAATGTTTAGACAGTGTGCAGACTGTGATTGTCATGTGCCCTCCCAAGCAAACCCTTGAATTCAATAGAAAGCCGATTTTTTAGAGTTTGTCTCAAGTCAGGAAAAAACACAACCTAGAAGAAAGGTATCTCAGATTTTCTTTGTCACGTTTAGACCAGTTTTTTATCTGTCCCATTAAGCTTTTGTGCAAGACAACTTTGCCCAACTAGCAGATTTTCGCTCATTTACGATTGGGTTATATTCCCTTATCATCGGACTATGAGGAATAACCTAACAGCAGCGATATTTGCGGTAATCACGGTTGCTTGCTCGCAGCCTCGAACAGATGCGAGAGCCAAAACATCTGTTAATCCCCACAGTCAAGCTGTCACCATTGATTCCATCTACTGGAGTGATGGCGATAGCGGCAGGATCAATGGAAGCCTCAAATTTAGACTGAATGATATTGACGCCCCCGAGACAGGCGGTGTGGGCGCCGCCATAGGCGGAGCTAAATGCGAAACCGAACGTGCTAAAGGCTTTGAGAGTAAGGCTTGGGTCGTTGCTTTCACAAGAGATACTGAACTTATTATCACCCGAACACATGGCCAAGACCACTATGAAAGACTGATCATAGATCTAGCATCCAATGGGCAAGATGTGGGCCAAATGGGCCTTAAATCAGGTCATTATCAAGCTTGGCCACATGATGGAAAGAAAGCTCTAAGTGAACGGCCTATGTGGTGTACATTAAATGAGAAAAATGATTAGTACAGGTGAGACATGAATATTGAACGTCTACTAGAAATTAAAAACCCTCGTGAATTCAAACTACATGCGGCAAGGAAAAACGAAGAGAACATTAATCCTTTAGATGTGTATGTTGATGATAAAAATGA
>CALKXN010000247.1 GCA_938003555.1 uncultured Robiginitomaculum sp.
GGCGAAAAAATATCCAGTAATGCGCCGGCTTCGATACAAATTGCGCCATGCATGACGTGAGGCGGAACAAGGAAACTATCGCCTGCGCTTTGGCGCGTTGTTACGCCGTCAATCGTCACATCGAACACACCGGATTCAACATACGCAATCTGGTGGTGATAATGTTCGTGCTGATAGCCTTCGGCGCCTGTTTCAAAGGAGGCTTTTACGAGCATAAGGTTATCATTATAGCTCATGATTTGACGCGTAATTCCGCCGCCAACATCCTCTTTGGGAATGTCTTTTCCAAATGTAAAAATATTACTTTGCATTTTATTTCTTCCCTGTTTTATGCGCGTCTGAATGGAATAATGTGTAGGGGCCGGTCCACGTCACGCTTTGACCGTCAACATTTATGGTGTGCGTTTTTTGCGCGTCCATGTTCTGAGATGTTGCAAGTCCGATTATTTGCCCTGACTTCAATTCAACACGAACATAATCCTGTTGTCCGTCATTAAAAGCCTCGAGGGACTTGACCTGACTGTGGCTATTAAGGGTAAACTCTACAGTCGGATTATACTCGCCATGGGGTTCAATAACTGAAGCATATGACACCCCGCCATCTTGCGCCGCGCGCAGAATGAAAGCCTGTTGCCGGCGCAAATTAAAGTTTGGATCATTCGCCCCGACTTCAACGAAAATGATCTCGCTATTATTCGGCACAGCCGAACTGACAGTGTAAAAACGTCGATCATTAAGCCACGTCACTTGTGACAACCCCTCTACAGGCTTGGCGCGCGCAACATCCCATAAATGCTGATATCCATTTTCATATCCCAGCGGCTTGCGGGATACGGGATCCGCCGCAAGCTTAAAATTCGTCTCAATTAATTGACCACTAAAATAGACAGGAAGATCATATTGGCGCACGCCGCTCGCATCCGCCCGCATTAAGTCAATCACGATCGGTTTAGGCAGCGCGTCATCATGAATGATCGCCATCATGCGGATCAGATTTACGCCCTCATAGGCCGTATCAATCTGCGCAGAGCTAATTTGCAAATCAGCTTCATCTGCGAAAACCCCTGCAGTGGGATGAAAATTATTACCGGTTTTTGTATTGCCTTTGAAGTGGCTCGTCTCGTCGACAACAAGCGCATTATGCGCGATTGTTTGCTTCGCAAAGCTATTATTTTCCGGCAGATAATGCCCGCCATATTTGGCTTCAATGTTCAAAAAACGCGCTGCGCCGTAATCTTGAATGATTTCCGTGCCGTTATCATAAAAGATATATCCCAGCTTATCGAAATGTCCGTGGCCAAGCCCTTGGGACGTGTTTTTCATCACGACAACAGATGCCTTTGGATCAGCAGATGCACGCAATATATCAAGGGCGCCCTCACCCCCGCTCGCGCCGTCCCCAAGGCGCATGGTTTTAAAATCATAAGGCTTCGCTTTACCGCGCGCGATATCTTCGGCAACTTTGCGGCTCTCTGGCGTTAGGACATATTTACCTTGCTCTTGGGCAATAGATAAAAGGCCTGGATCACCGGACAAATCATAAGCAATCGACACGCCATAAAGGAGCTCTGTCGTTGCAATACCCTTGTCTTTCAACGCATCATTGATTGGAAAAAACAGTCCGCCATAGCTTTGCTGAATGGTCGTATCGATAGCCTTTTCTAAAATACCGTCGCGGTATTCAAAGATTTTGCGCTCAGGATTATTCTGCTCAACGGCGCTGGCAAAAACAACGAAAGGCATTAAGGCATAACGCTGATAATACGGCCCCTCATTGTAGTAACCATCCGGTGAAAATAGTCGGTCAAGCTGTTTTAGAAAGCCGTAATTTCCCGATTTATCTAACCCTAAAAGCGCTTGATCAACATAATCTTGATCTCCAATGGCGTATCCGGTCAAGCCGACCGCCGCCGTTGCCCATGTTCCATGATTATGAATTTTGTTAAACGTCTCCGGTGAACCATCCGACAGGAACTCTGATATATTACGTAGTAGATCAGTCTCTATTTTCTCACGCTGGGCATCACTTGCGACGGACTTTATCGCGCCATACCCTTGGGAGACATGAACAAGCCACCAGCTCTCATTCAAATTTTGCCAAAACATTCGCCCAGGCGACTGCTCTTTTTGCTCAGGATGAAACCCCCAACCTGGATAGACATCGGCATAAGCCACCATCAAGTCGATTGCATATTGCGCGTATTTCTCTTGCCCCGTTAGCGCGTAAAGCTGCCCGGCATCATAAATCAATTTGGCATTATTTTTATGTGTTTCGTGTGTATATCCGCCGCCGGCATCCTTGGGCACGGGAACATTGAACGGCAAAGCCATTTGAGCATCAAGGCGAGCTTTGGCCTCGCTTAAAGTTTTATCGAAACCGGTCTGCGCAGGCGCTTCTACAAAGGATTGCGAAGGCGAGCTCTGCCCGTCACTTTGCCCACATGCAGAAGCACCGAAAGCCAGAGCGGCCGCAAGCACAACGTGACTGATACGAGAAATCATTGGCCAAGCCCCACATTATTTTCAATAATCGCGGTTGGCCCAAGGCCGCTATTTAGCTCTGTTACAATCGGAGCGCGGGAGCCGCTAAATACATTCTTCGTGATCTGAGTTTTAGGCTCACCCACCGTATGGTTGATCACCATGGGCAGTGTTTCATCATAACGGTTCCCGGAAATATTTGTCACCTGGACACCGTGCAAACGCATTACAGATTTAGACTTATTGCGCTTTCCGCTTCCAATTTTTGACAAGGTAGACCCCGTCATTTCGAAATGCGGCCCGAATGTGCTCTCGTCTGTTCCGCCCCGATAATAATCGACGATCGTGTGCTTTACGTTTTTAAAACTTGAATCCTGAATAGTGACATATTCAGCATTATAGATGCCATAATCATCAGTCTCTGCATTCAACCTTAGGATCGATCCCGACACATCGCTAAAACTTGAATTTTTGATCAGAATATTATCTGCAAAAGTATTCTTCGATGTATTGATGATATTAAAGGTGTGATTGATATCCATCTGCGTGAAATGACTATTGATGATCTCAATACGGTAGTTCTCAAGCATAGAATATGGACTGGTGCGAATAACGGAATTTCCGGCATTATCGGGCGCAGAGCGGCCTGAAATTTTGATATCGACGAGCTGCAAACTTCCACCATCTTCAATTTCAAACAATGTGGAGCGCTCAAAAGCAACATTAACCTCACCGCCGCCTTTAAAAGTTAGCGGCTTATCCAGCTTTATGAATTTACTCGCGGTGTAATCTCCCGCCCCCAGTAAAATCGTATCGCCAGGCTGCGCTGTTTTTACGGCTGCAAATATTTTGCCTTCTCCGGGAGTCACTTCAATCACATTTCCAGATTGAAATTCAGTCAGAGGCCCGGCCTTGGGGTACCAATCCGTCCCTGTCATATCCTTTGTCGTCACGGATATATCTGCCGACACGCCGACATCCATTCCAGATTGCGGATACATAAGGCCGTTCTCCGCCCGAGATAGCGTTACGGATTTACGCTCAAAACCCTTCGCAAAGTCCGGTGGATCCATAGACCCTAATACATTGTCTTTAAAATCAATGCCCGACATATCGTCATAGATGGTGAAAACGTCACGCCCATCCGCATTATAAATTAGATTGCTCACAAAATGACTATCAGATGGAGGGCCGCTGCGCTCCTCATCACTACCTGCGCCGAGCTGGATGTTGTCGCTATTAATCAAGCTATTATTGACGATCGAAGCGTTCTTGACAGGATCGTAACGGTTAATCGGACCATTAGGTACGCCATTCATGACAACCAAAGCGCCGCCGAAACGCGTCCCCTTAAGGCCCTCCATGTAATTATTACGAATGGTTTGCCCCGCATTAATCACGCGAATGCCGCCTGTATGATCGGCGTCATTGCCAAAGAAAACATTCCCTTCGACGAGATTATTATTTCCGTGACGCATCGTCAGCGTCCCGCGAGACTGGTAAAATGTATTTCCCAGAAACTCATTGCGGCCCGACTTATTAGAAATAATTTCCAGCTCACCATCACAACGATCAAAATAGTTATTTTCGACGGTCGTAAAGGAATCCGTCCGTGAATAATGGCTCGTTCCGATACGCAATGTCTCGCCGCCATTTGACCCTAATATAGGCCGCGGGCCAAAATAATTGTGATCAATACGGTGGTAATTCTTTTGGCTCTCTTCGGTGTTGAGCCGTACAGCCATCGTCACGCCTTTATTGCGCTTACCTTCAAGGTGATTGTGGTCAAAACGGTTGTTTTGCCCGTACATCATAACCCAAAAGTCAACTTCCTGACGCTCAGGATTATTGTAATTGTCGATGACAATTTCTGTAACGCGGGAGTTATTGGCTAAATTTTCTTTGTTCTGGCGAAAGGCAATGACCTCCTTAGTTGGCGTGTAGCCATCTTTGAAAACCAAACCGGATACCACAAGATGCTCTCCAGCAAGTCGCAAATTGGACTGACCTGTCAGAAACACTTGCCCCTTTGTTTGCGCCGTAAGCGTGATGGGGTTATCCACCTCACCTTCGCCTTTGAACAAAATTTCAAAATCTTCCCAATTGCCATCCGCAAGGACGATTGTGTCGCCCGGCTTAACATTCTTAACAATGTCGGCATATTCAGCTTGGTTTTCGACGAGATACCGCGTCGTATTTTCTTCGCCTTGCCCCTGACAAGACACGCCTAAAAGGAGTGACGCCAACACGGTTCCACGCAAAAGGTTTGATCTTTGAAATACAGTTGAAAACAATGCATTTCCGCGTCGCGACAAAGCCATAATAATTCCCTTAAAGAGTCAGATTCCTCCGATCTCATTTGGGAAAATATCAGCAATCAGCATCAAATTGTCAACCAGTTAATTATACCAATTATCAATATTGGTATGAAGAATTAATTAGCTACTCCATTTGCGCGCTAATCAGAAAGCGTGACCGACTTTCGGACGCTTTGCGCTTCACCTCTCTGTAAGCCTCTTCCTCAGAGGCAACTAATAACGCCTCAATCATTCGCGTAAAATGCGCCCGCATGGCCGTGCGGGCCGCAGACGAATCCCGGGCTTTTAAGGCATCTAAAATAGCCCTATGTTCGGTTTCGCGATAGGACGTGTCCTTTTGACATACCGAGTGGTAGACGTCTTGAACTTGAACGGCCTCGGCCCTCATTTTCCACATATTTTCGATAGTATAGATGATCGCGGCATTATTCGTCGCCTGCGCAATTGTTAGATGAAACAACCGATCTGCCTCTTCGTGACCAATTCCGTCACCGGATTCATCCTCGGTCATCGCCTCCACGTAACCCTCTAATTCCTCTAACGTTTCATCTGTAATGATTGGCGCCGCAAGCGCTGCGGACTCTGCCTCGAACAACGCCCGCGCTTCGGTAAGCTCGAAAGGCCCAACCTTGGGCAATCCCCGCCCCAGTTGTCCGCTACCGTCTAAAACATAGGCGCCGGACCCGACTTTGATCTCTAATCGCCCCTGAGCCTGCAAAGCAATCTCAGCCTCGCGAATCGAAACACGGCTCACACCAAATTTAGTGGCCAAATCTCGCTCTCCGGGAAGGCGCGAACCGGGCGGAAACACACCCGAGTCAATGAGCTCCAATATCTGATTTGCAACTTTGTGATACAAGCGTTGATCGGCCATATGCCCCCCATTAATCTATAACTAGACCAATATCGTCATTTTGCCACAATTGTCTATACCAGTTGCAAAAAAAGAAAAGGCGCGAACTCCGGTTGGAATTCGCGCCTAATCAGCCCACTTAATCTTGCGATTTAGAACTTGCCTTTGACACCAAAGAAGATGCGCGGCCCGTAAATACTGGACTGACCGAAATTATTAGTCTGATAGAAACTATCGCGGCGCGGTTCATCAAATAGATTCAATCCCTGGACAGTAAGTTTATAGTTGTCGTTTATTTTATACGATGCGCGAGCCTCAATGACTTCATTCGCATCAACATAGCGCAACCGCGTGCCATTACTTGTATAAGGCTGGAAGTATTGATCACGGTATTTGTAATATGCCGCAACATCAAAGTCACCGACTTGGTAGTAAACTTGACCAGAGAAGACATGCTTGGACAAGCCAGGAATATTGGCCGGCGCAATTAAGGCGACATGAGTTTGCGTAAAGCTGCCATCCAGTTCACGCGTACCACGCACACCATAATTACTGTCTTGGAACTCAAAGTCAGAGTCAGCATAGTTATAGCTCGCTTTGAAGCCAAACCCACTCCAGAAACTTGGAAGATAAGAGAAACGATGCGCCGCAGTGATCTCCACGCCGTAAAGCGCTGCAGTGTCTTGATTAGTCGCATTCACAGTCACCGGAAGCGTGACCGAATTTCCATCTACGACGAAATCCTCGTTCACAACAGCGTTCTCAAACCCGCCAATGAAATCTTTATAATAGAAACCAACCGCCAATAAGCTATCCTCATTAGGATACCATTCTACGGCAGCATCATAATTCCATGACGTTAAAGGCAGATAATCCGGATTTCCACTCGCCGACACATCAAGAAGGTCCTCAACAGTTGTGATAGGCTGACCATCATTATCGCCCTCATCAAAGGTTCGATTGAAGCTCATGTCCGAAAGGTCAACCCGTGAAAGCCCCCGAAAAATACCGCCGCGAACAAGAATGTCTTCACGCAGGTCAGCAACAATATTAAAACTTGGGAGAATTTCTGTGTAGTCGCTTCCGCCTGATACCTTCTCAAGATTGCTGGTATCTTCATCAAGTGTAAGCTCACCCGTATTCGGGTCTGTATCAATTGTATAAGTTGGGCGATAACCGATTGAATCAACTTTGGTGTTCACAACGCGGACACCAAAATTACCTCGAACAGGTATGGTGTTAAATTCGCCCGTAAAGTTTGCTTTCACGTAACCTGCCAACGTCGTCTCAGTTAAGTCAGTTGTTGCGCTGCTCTCCTCTATAAGTTCAGGATATTCAAGAGTTGCGCCGTTTCCGTCAAGAATGGCTTGCGCCAGACATGCATTGTCAAATGTCGCCCAGCCATTCGCGACTCCAGTCACGTTTCCAGCATTGTCACCATATGTAAACAAGTTGCCGCTACGAACCGAATCCAAGAAACTACTTTCTGCAAATGGAGTAGCACAATCATAAATACTTGCGTCACCGTCTCTTAAAGTAAACGTATCGCGCTGGCCACCGAGGTTTTTATAGCCAATTTCTGAAAGACGAACACCAAAATCGATGCTGTCCGCGAACGGTTGATCAAACGCGTAATTAAAATCAAGACGCCCGGCCTTAACAGTATTATCCCGGTCAACATCGCTATCAACACGCAAGCGGATATCATCATCATAATTGTTGATATTTGCGACATCAAAATCATCACCGATGACATATTGCGGGATACCACTCTCAATTGAATACTGAACAGGGATCCGTTGACCTGATTGAACGCGAACGATTTGTTGAATTTCTTGGCGATTCGTTTTTGAAAATGCAACATCGGCAGACGCTGTTAATTTGTCATTAAACTCATACTCGACATCAAGACCAACACCTTCGTAAGTTTCTTTACGCTCATAAATTTCACCGCCCGAAGCAATTTCACTCTCATAAGCGATGCGAAGCGTTTCGCCGTTACCATCAGTGATGAGAGATCCAATGGTGCTATCAAATCCAAGAAACCCGTCTAGGTTACGAATATTACGGCGTGAGTTATCAAATGTAATATCATAGCGATCTTCCGCTTGAGTGCGTTCTGACCACTGAGCGTCCAAATTTACATTGAGTTGATTATTGGGCGCCCATTGAATTGCGCCAAAAAGAGAATCCCGCTTGTCAGATGTGTCATTTTGACGATACCCGCGCTGGCTCATGGCAAATGTATATTCTTCGCCAGCATCACGCGCCAGACCTGTCGTCGGGTCGATCCGTGTATCATACCCATCATTCGTACCACGATAATTTGGGCCGCGATCACCTGACCGCGTATTGTCATCTTCGCAATCATCGTCTCGGTTGACATTAACTGAGAAGCCTTGATTCGTGTTCTCGCCTGTACCGTTAAGAATACATGCAAAACGCGACGACCCAGTTGGGCTAGTTGAGCGAATTTCTTGCTCAGGCTGTGAAATAGCGCTGATTTGGCCACCAAGACTGATCCCAAGCTCACCGCCCCCGCTAAGATCGAATTGATCAACATATGACCCCGTCACGCGGTAACCAAAATCGCCCTCCATGCTGTCATTTATGTTGAGTTGATCCGGGTTGATATTCCCTTTTAGATCAAATTGAACGCGGCGCTTACCATAATCCAAAGGCTTAAGTGTATCCAAATGAATTTGCCCGGCAACACCACCTTCAATCAAGCTGGCATCTTGGGTTTTATAAATCGCCAGTTTGTTGAGCAATTCAGATGGGAATTGTGAGAAATTAACAGAGCGGTCGCCAGAGCCATTCGTCGCCTCACGACCATTGAACACTGTCGAACTCAGGAACGGCCCAAGACCCCGAATAGAAATCTCTGTTGCGCCGCCATTCTCACGATGAGAAGACGCGCCTGTAATCGTTTCCAAGGCCTCACCGATGGATAAAGCTGGAAGCTCACCAATCTCAGTCGCGGACAGCCCGTCAACAATTGTCGTCTCTTGGCGTTTGATGTTAATCGAGCTCTGAATAACCTGACGTGTGCCTGTCGCAATCACTTCATCTTCAATCGCGTCAACCGTTTGGGCCGTTGCCGCGCTACTAATGATCAGCGCAGAGAGCCCCGCCGTCATCAGCAATGACGCTCGAATAAAAGATCTATTAGGCTTTAAGTTATTATTTTTGACAGACGTGTCGAACATTGTGTTCCCCTATATATGAGTCTTAT
>CALKXN010000248.1 GCA_938003555.1 uncultured Robiginitomaculum sp.
TCCCACTCTTATAGGGTCGGGGAGGCAGTGACGTATGTCCAGGCTGCCTCGCTTGCGTGATGGCTAAAGGTCATTGCGGGTGCCCAACAGCATCTTTCTAACTCCCCGGTCACCAGAGCGCGCTCGGTGACCCGCAGGGAGGATTTATGACAGACACAAATACAAAACCCAAAGACGCTCGAACTACCAAGGAGAAGCTGATTGAGTTTGAAGGTAAGAGAAAGATGCGCGGGTGGGTAAACTCGCCTCACGCATATCCTGGACGCGCAGCACTTGAAAACCCGCTGGACGTTTTTAAGGCGTATGCAGACGCAACTGGTTGCTCGCTATTTGAGGCGATGGATGCTGCGGCTCTGCAGCTCATCGACCTTTACGACCTTGAGACGAAAGACTTCAGCAAATGAAGCGGCTTGTTTGTAAACTCATGGCGAGCGCTATGGCTCTATTCGTATTGGCATCACAAGCACAAGCCGTGGAACTTTACGGCGTTAAAATAGGCGCTGACCCCCTTAGCAAATTGCATGGTCAATACGATCTCATGGAAGCTAGCGCAGACCCGTTATCGGGCGACCGCGTGTTCTATGTCTCGCCTAGTCAACTCAAGACGCCTGACCTGATTTCGGCACGCTTTCTTGTCGACAAACAAAGAACGATCTCAGGCGTTATTCTGTCATTTGATACGGACAATTTTGACTATTTCGATGAGATGTTTGCTAAGGCCTACTACGTCAAAGAGAAGTCTACGCCGCTCGATGGAAACCAACATGTTGTCTTCTATGATGAGGATGTCGTGATCAATTTGTTGTTCACGCCCGATACTGGAGAAACCACACTCCAGATCACAACACTCGATGTCGCGCTTAGAGCTATGGAGACAATTGCGGCTCAGCGAGGCGCTGCACGATAGGAAAACCGCGCTCTCACAAGACTGGGTTTTGTGACGGCTTTCCGTGATGGCGCGTAGTTCTTTATTTGCGACGAATGATGTCGCTGCTCAACGTAAGCTGACCACAACACAAAACTCTGATGGATATATCGTTCGATAAGGAAGGGTAGTTTTAAGACACACCATATGCCAGCGCGCTGGCGAGTTAAGTGACTGTTTTATATGATTATTGCTGCTACTTTCCACTTTACACCATTTGGCACCAACGAAAATTACCCAAAGAATACAATGCGTTGTAAGATCGATGATTTCGAAGAGGTCTAGGCAATAAAAAAAGGTGCCAAATGGCACCTCGGTCAAAAGTCTATAAAATGGTGGCATTGGTAGGCCAAGCTACCCGCAGCTTCGATTGATTTTATCTGCCGATATCTTTGGGTTTAGACCGAGACAAATCTCGTGGTTGAGGCTTCGGGCTGGGAAAGAGTTGCTCAAGCCGAGATGGCTTCTCTTTAGAACTGTGAATCGTCATTCGTCTATTGTCGCCTGGGCGGCTTGGAGTGCTGTCCATATCAAGAGACGCAGCCTTATCCGCGTCAACAGGCGGCTTGAACAAGTTTAGCTCGTCCGCTTTAATCTGATAGCGCTGTTCTAAATTGCCGGTCAGTTTGCCAACATTATCGGTTATGATAGCAACGCTGTCCTTGTGACGTGAAGCGCCCGTGTAGAGCGTCTCAAGCGTCGTAAGATTGCTGTCATAAGACGGCATGACAACGATAGCGTCGGCGACTGTCTTGCCCTGAAATGCATGGCCTGTATTGGCCCAGCCGTGATCCATATGGCTTAACTCGGGAGCGTTCATGGGAAGCGTGACGGTCTTGCCCTTGTCAAGCTCTACAGTCATGGACGCAGCGCTCACGGCCTTTATCGTACCAAGGTCATTATTGTTGAATGCGCGGCTCCTTCCGCCGCGTGTAAAGCGTATGCGGTCCGAGGCATGCAGCGTCAGCGTATCCGTCTTATAAAGGCTCACAGTGTCTTTGGAGAGATTGTATTTGGCAGGTCGAAACGTCTTCGTTTTACCGCCGCGCGAAATTCTGACGCGATTACGTTTCTCATCGACCGATAGGATTTTATAGGTCTCGCCAGCTTTGAGGCCCATCCGTTTCACGCCTCGGTTCATGTGCATGTGGGATGCGCCTTTGTAAGTCGCAGCCAAAGCCTTTTCGCGGGCAGTCTTGTTGACAGGTCGTAGGATGTTTCTTTTGACGCCAGGCTCACTTTGCGGGTTTAGTGATTTTACCGCCGCATTCATTTTAGCCTTTTGGATATTGGTCTGGACAATGATGGGAGCTTTCGGATTATTGAGGCCAGCCCAATGCTGGACAGCATAGCCTTGCATGCTTTGCAAATCGACCTTGTGAATATCCGGCGTGAGCTGCGCGATGCCCGCACGGATTTTACCTGCGGCGAGGTCCGCGATGCCCTGTCTGTGGCGGGGGCTTTTCTGGCGAATGATTTCATCGACCTTCGCCGTTCGAAGTCCCGCGCGCTGCATATCGGCGAATGGCGTCCCGGCTTCGACAGCGCCGTGTTGGTTCACATCCCCCATGAGCACAA
>CALKXN010000249.1 GCA_938003555.1 uncultured Robiginitomaculum sp.
TTGGAGCCTTTGTCGAGCGCGTGAAATTCTTGCCCGTTATGCTGTTTACCGCCGCATGGCTACTGTGCGTCTACGCCCCTGTCACCCATTGGATTTGGGCCGATAATGGATGGCTCTTCGAAAAAGGCCTCGTTGACTTTGCGGGCGGCTTGGTTGTTCACGCAACGGCAGGCGTCAGCGCGCTCGTCTATGTTTTCATGCTCGGTAAGCGTAAAGGTTTCCCGGATGAGCCCTTTATCCCTCACCGCCCGGCCTTTGTGATGCTAGGCGCGTCCATGCTCTGGGTGGGCTGGTTTGGCTTTAATGGCGGCTCGGCGCTCGGCGCAAATCATGGCGCAGGCATGGCCTTGCTCGTCACCCATATTGCGGCGGCCATGGGGACGCTGAGCTGGATGCTGATTGAATATATCACCAACCGTAAATCAACACTTGTCGGCGCCGCAACAGGCACGATTGCAGGGCTGGCGACGGTCACGCCTGCGGCAGGGGTTCTTGGCCCGCAAGGCGCCATGATCATTGGCCTGCTGGGCGGCGTCATATGTTATCTGGCTGTGATCTTGGTTCGCGTGAAATGGAAATTTGACGATAGCCTTGATGTGTTCGCCGTTCACGGCGTTGGCGGCATACTCGGCATTCTCACCTTGCCGTTTCTCTCTCACGCCGCATTGGGCGGAACAGGTGAAGGCGACTTTATGGTGCAGCTTACGGGCCTAGCCGCCGTCGTCGCGATCTCCGTTATTGGCAGTGTCATCATCCTGTCGATCCTCAAAGCCATCTTTGGCCTGCGCGTTAGCGAAGACCAAGAGCGGGAAGGTTTGGATTATAGCCTTCACGGCGAGAGCGCCTATAATGACTAGAGCCGGCGAATATAAATGATCAAAAGCCCCGCCATGAGCGGGGCTTTTTTATGCATCCTCAGCGCTTGACTGCATAGGCATTTATTCCTATTAAATATTTCCGATCAATTCTAACCGCAGGCCACTCATGTTTGAACATCGCGATATATGGGCGGCTTTGGATTTACTCGCGCAGCGTTTTTCAATCTCCACAAGCGCCATGGCGCGCCGCGCCGGGCTAGACCCCACCACTTTTAATAAATCTAAGCGTAAAGCCAATGACGGCAAACCCCGCTGGCCCAGCACAGAAAGCTTGTCCAAAGTGCTAGACGCGCTCGGTGTCGATATCGAAGACTTTGCCATGCTCATCGCGATGGGAAATGGCCGAGCGCGCGGATTATCTGTGCCGCTAATCGGCCTCGCCCAAGCGGGTAATGAAGGGTTTTTCGACGATGCAGGTTTCCCCGTTGGCGCGGGGTGGGAAGAAGTGCGCATGCCCGGCGTGCGGGGTGACAATACTTACGCGCTGGAGATTTCCGGTGACAGCATGTCTCCCGTATTGCGCGCCGGTGACAGAGTGCTTATCGCGCCCAATGAGGAAGTTCGCCGCGGGGACCGCGTCGTGGTTAAAACCTTAGGCGGCGAGATCATGGCCAAAGAATTACGCCGCATCACGGCGAAACGCATTGAACTCATATCGCTTAATCCTGAATATGAAGACCGTTCATTTGACCGCATGGACGTGCTGTGGATTGCGCGGATCGTCTGGGTCAGTCAGTAAGCTCTCCAGCCAAAGCCCGGTCAATCAAATCCGCCGTAGATTTTACGCCATAAATCGCCACAAATGAGCCAAAGCGCGGGCCTTGCTCTTCGCCGAACAACACTTCGTAAAGCGCTTTGAACCAATCGCGTAGATTTTCATATTCGGCGGCTTTACCTGCGCTAAAGACTTCGGTTTGAAGCGTCCCCGCATCACGCTCATCTTTATCGAGGGCCAGCAATCTAGCTTTCAAATCCAGCATCGCGGTGCGTTCCTGATCCGTTGGCGCGCGGTAGTTCTTAGCGGGCTTTACGAAATCAGCATAATAGCGCACTGCATATTCACACAGACCATCCAGCACAGGCGAGCTCTCCGCGCTCGCGCCTGGAACATATTGCTCAATAAAGCCCCAAAGAATATCTTTGGACGAAGCATTGGCGGCGCTGACCAAATTGAGCAGCAGCGAGAAACTAATTGGCGGAATGTCTTGCGGCGGCTTTTGGTTATGGATGAACCAAACAGGGTTACTTGCTTTTTGCTTTTCGTCCTGCCCGGGATAAGCGGCTAAATGCTGAAAATATTCATCCGTCGCTTTGGGGATGACATCAAAGAACAAACGCTTAGCGGTGCGCGGCTTTGTAAACATATAGAGCGCAAGAGATTCCGGCATAGCATATTTCAGCCAGTCTTCGACGGCGATACCGTTGCCTTTGGACTTAGAGATTTTCTCGCCTTGATCATCCAAGAATAACTCATAGACATATTGCACAGGCGGCTGCGCGCCGAGGATTTTACAAATTTTAGAATAGAGTCCGGAATTGGCTTGATGATCTTTACCAAACATTTCAAAATCAACACCCAGCGCGGCCCAGCGCATCCCGAAATCGGGCTTCCACTGCATTTTCACATTACCGCCCGTCACAAGCATTGTGACTTCGGTGCCATCTTCATCATCAAATGTAATCTCGCCCGTCTCGCCATTGACCGATTTCATCGGCACATAAAGCACGCGCCCTGTGGTCGGGGAGATCGGCAGAAACGGCGAATATGTCGCTTGGCGTTCCTCGCCAAGGGTCGGGAGCATCACGTCCATAATTTTTTGGTAATTGCGCGCAGCCTTTAACAGGACATCATCAAATGCGCCGCTGCGATATTCCTCGGTGGCTGATTTAAATTCATACTCAAATCCGAAACCATCCAGAAAGTCGCGCAGCATCGCATTATTATGCCCGGCATAACTCTCATGTGTCCCAAAAGGGTCTGGAACATCCGTCAGAGGTTTCCCCAAATGCTCGGTCAGCATTTCACCATTGGGCATATTGCTGGGAACTTTACGAAAGCCATCCATGTCATCAGAAAAGCAAATCAAACGCGTGGCGACCTTGCCTTCGGTCAGCGCAATGAACGCTTTGCGGACCATTGTCGTGCGCGCAACTTCGCCAAATGTCCCAATATGCGGCAGGCCCGACGGGCCGTAACCCGTTTCAAAAATCACAGCTTTATCACCGCGATCAATGCCGCGTTTCTTTTCTATATTCAGACGTTTTAGAATTTCACGCGCCTGCTCGAACGGCCAGGCTTTGCTGCGCATCATAGTCTCATCTGAAAAAGGCATTTTAGGCTCCATTAGCGTTGGCGGTGATTAGGCCCGCACGCCGACAAGGTCAATATATAGGGGCGCGGCAATATCGGGATTTTACTTGCGTAGCTGTTATCTATCCGCTTAATTCATCTGATGTTGCGGGGGCAAGATAACAAGCATATTTACGGCATGATGCAGGCCGAGCCGCAATGGTCCTGTGCCAAAAGCCAACTCACGCGCGCCCGCCGCATAATGTTTTTGATCTGCGGCGCTCTTTTAATTGCATCTCTAAGCCTTGCGCCAAAGCTTAGCTTTAGCATTATCATGGCTGTCACCAGCACGGTCATAATTCTTGCGGCTATGATACGTTGGATAGCGTGCCTCTCGCCTAAGCCAAAAATGCGCGTAGCTCCTAAAGCTTTTGACTGGCCAAAATATACCGTTCTGGTTCCGCTTCATAATGAGGCCCATGTCGTCAAAGGCCTCATGAGGTCATTGTCCAAAATTGATTACCCCAAAGATAAACTTCAAATTCTGATGATCTGCGAAGCTGATGACCACTTAACGCTTGCCGCCGTAAAGCAAAATATGACAGCGCAATTTGACATTATTAGCGTCCTGCCCAGCTTGCCGCGCACAAAGCCTAAGGCCATGAATGTCGCGATGCAGCGCGCCTCAGGCAATATTGTCACAATATATGACGCCGAAGACCGCCCCCATCCCCAACAATTGAAACAGGCCGCTCTAGCGCTGCATAAGGACAAAACACTTGGCGCGGTTCAGGCGCCT
This sequence comes from uncultured Robiginitomaculum sp., assembly GCA_938003555.1. Classification (GTDB taxonomy): domain Bacteria; phylum Pseudomonadota; class Alphaproteobacteria; order Caulobacterales; family Maricaulaceae; genus Robiginitomaculum. The sequence continues at coordinate 3,968 of CALKXN010000249.1, forward strand.
CTGGATTATTACAACGACAATCAGAACTGGCTTACCCGGCAATTCACAATCGAATATGCAGCGCTCTTTCATGTGATGAACCCGTTTTACGCAAAGGCAGGTTTACCCTTCCCGCTCGGCGGAACAAGTAACCATATGCGGCGCGCAGCTTTGGAAGACTGCGGGTTATGGGACCCGCATAATGTCACCGAAGATGCCGATTTATCCTTTCGCCTGTCGGCCTTTGGCTGGGGCATCGGTATGATTGCCGGAGGAACGCGCGAAGAGGCCGTAAGCGAATTTCGAAATTGGACAGCCCAGCGCGAACGCTGGCTTAAAGGCTTCATGCAAAGCTATGCGGTGCATATGCGACGGCCCTTATATGGTCCGTGGCAACGCGGATTTACGCTTCAAATCACACTCGGTCTCACCCTTGCAGCAGCGTTTTTACATGTTCCTGCAATATCTATTTTACTCATGGTGGGCGCCGTAAAAATTTGGGCACAAACATTTGGCGATATCAATATGTGGTTTTGGGCGACATTTATATTTGGCTATAGCGGAGCCTATGCCAGTAATTTTGTCGGCATATTTCGCGCGGGTCAGAAACGTCTATGGGGCGATGTCCTTCTCGCGCCGCTCTATTGGGTTTTAATGTTTCCGGCAGCGCTCGGCGCGCTTCATCAATATATCACTGCGCCGTTTCACTGGAATAAAACCCGTCACGGCGACGCGCAGGACTATATGGA
>CALKXN010000250.1 GCA_938003555.1 uncultured Robiginitomaculum sp.
AAGCGCACGCGCGGTTTGAAAAACCCGGAAAAAGCCCCGCAAATCGCTAAGGCCACGCGCAAGCAATATCCGGACGGCTTTGAAGCTTACGGCGCAGCTGCGCTGCGCTTCACGCTCGCCAGCATGGCAGGGCAGGGCCGTAGCATCCGCCTCTCCGTTGACCGCATTGCGGGCTACCGAAATTTCGGAACTAAGCTATGGTCTGCCGCCAGTTTCGGGCAAATGAATGGCTGTCGCCCAATCGCGGGTTTCGACCCATCCACTGCATCACTCGCCGTCAATAAATGGATTATTTCCGAGACGGTGAAAACGGCCGCTGAAATTTCGCGCTGCATTGAGGCTTATCGCTTTAATGACGCCTCAGACGCGATCTATAAATTTACGTGGGACACGTTCTGTGCGTGGTATTTAGAGCTGTCCAAGCCGATTTTATCCGGCGATGACGCCGCGCAAAAGGCCGAGACCCAAGCGACATTTGCGTGGGTGCTCGATCAGATTTTAAAGCTGCTTCACCCTTTCATGCCGTTTATCACCGAAGAGTTGTGGCACAAAACAGCCGATGGCCGCGATGATATGTTGATTATTACGCGCTGGCCTGAGCTGGCTGAGGATTTAATCGATGCGGGCGCAGTGTCAGAGATTGAATGGCTGATTGGCTTGATTAGCAATATCCGGTCTGTGCGCGCCGATATGAATATACCGCCGTCCAAAAAAGCGCCGCTTCTGGCGCTCTCTAAAACGCTGGATCCAAGACTGGCCGCATATGCACCGCAACTCTCGCCTATGGCGCGGGTTGAGCGTGTTGATCTGGCGACAAGCGCGCCCGATGCAGCATTGCAAACCGTTGTTGACGGCGTAACCTATGCTATCCCGCTAGACGGTCTTGTCGATTTTGGAGCAGAGCGCGCGCGTATGGACAAAGAAATTGGCAAAATCGAAATCGAACTGATGAAGATTGATCGCAAGCTGTCCAATGAAGGCTTCCTCGCCAAAGCCCCTGAAGCGGTGGTCGCTGAGCAGAAAGCCCGCCAAGCGGCCTATTCCGAAGAGATGGAGAGCTTAAAGGCTGCGCGCGACGCGCTGCCTGCATAAGGGTTAAGTCGCTGCGGCGCGTTCGCGGCGGCTTATATATCCATCAGCTTTAGCCGCAAGCTTGCCGCCGGCCCACCAGCAGAAAATCACAATCGGAATACTGATCAATCCATCGACAGCATAGTGCCATCCCAGGATGATAGAGCCGACATAGATCGTGATGTTAAACAGAACCAGTAATTCCCGCGCGATTGGCGTTTTGCGAAAGAGTATTAAGAGCATTAAACTTGTGGCGACATGCAAACTCGGCATGGCGCTAATGCCACCAAAACGTGAATTGGGGTTTTCGTACATCTCCCAAAGCATGCCTTGATAATCATAAGCATTGACAAATCCCGCTTCGTGAATGGTCTGCAGACGTTCCATCAATCCGGCATATGCTGTGTAATCGCCAGTAATTGGGCCATAATAACACGGGCCAGCAGAGGAGAGGAGGAGCGCAAAAAAATTCCCAGCAAGCAGCCAAAGCATAACCATTGAGATGAGATATTGATAACGGCGCTTGCGTTCCATTTTTTCTGTCACAAAACAATAAACCCATGTTCCGGCGATAATTGCGGCCCAATATGTGTAAGTTTTATCAATTAAATCGAAAAAATACGGCATGTCATAAAGCCATGCAAAAAGCGTGTAGGGGTCGCGCCCGAAAAACAAAGCCCGGTCCCAACCTCGCGCCGCTTCGTCGAGATAGAAGGGCTGTATTTCGGGAATTGTTGTTTTCACCGACATGAAATTCGTTTGCAGCCAAACAAAGCTGATTGCGGCAATTGCAAAGAGGATGAGTCCGCGTGGAACGCGCATGGGATCGGTTTTAAAACTAGAGATTATACGTCCGCCAATACTCGCTTCTCGTTCGTCCAATATGGTTTGAATACAGCGCACAATGGCCAGAATGAACATAAAGTAGGTTACGCGCATGGTCATCATAAGCGCAAAGCGTGATGCGCGGGCAGATTGCTCAACACCGGGCTCTCCTAAAAAGCCATACATGATTTGAATGCCGATGTGCCATGTCAGAAGCGCGCCGAAGATAATGGCCATAAATGGCCATAACTTAAAGAGCTGTGCTCCTAAGGCGCGCATCGAAAAATGTAAATTTCCGTGGGTTGGGGAATATAATGTGTCAGCCATATTACTGAACCACGACTGCGCTGATTTTACCGGCAAGCCACCATCCAAATATGGCGATCGGCACAGCGATGACGCCGTCTACGGCATAATGCCAAGCCAGTACAAAGCTTGAGATAAAGATAAAGCCAAAGAAGGTGAGGGCTGCGGCGCGAAGAATTGGTTTGTTCCAAGCCATTAAGACAAGCAGGAACGATGTCGCGCAATGCATGGATGGAAAGGCGCTAATACCGCCAAGACCCAGTGAGGGGCTCTCGTAGACTGACCATAAAATATCTTGGTAATTAACGGCCCGCAATGTCGATAATTCATCAAGAACTGTAAGGGCGCTCATTTGCGCTGCATAAGGGTCTGCAAGACCTGTGACAGCGCCGTAATAACATGGCCCAGCGGAAGAAAAGAGCATGGCCATGACATTGCCGCCAATGAACCACGTCAAAATAAGGGCGATCGGCACGCGGTAACGGTCTTTTGCGGGCACGCTTTTCATTACAAAGGAAAGCGCCCATATGCCAACGAGGACGATGGCCCAAATATCATAGATGAAATCCATGACTCGGACGATGATCGGGATGTCATATACCCAACGAAACAATGTCCACGGATCGTTGCCCAGGAATAATGCGCGGTCTAGGCGCATGAAAAACTCATCCCAAATATAAGCCTGAACCACAGGGATGCGCGTTTTGACTGTTGAATAGACAAAGATAAATGTCGCGAAACTGACGAGGGCTACAATAAGCTTGATTGGAAAGGCAAATGGGCTTGCATCGCGCGCGGCCCATTTCTGTTTCATATGCTGAGCGAGCGTTAGCTGTCCGCTTTGCTGCGCCTCGCGCCACAGCCATATAAGACTGCACATCATCATAAACATTCCGCCATTGCGCGCGGCATGTTGTGCATAGGCAGGAAATGCGGAGTGGCCATTGCTATAGGGGTCAGGAAAAGCGAGCGTCATGCCCTGGGCGATTATGAACCAAGCGCCTAAAAGGCTGAGGACAATCGCAATGCCGCGCGCGTCTTGACGCGTGATTAGCCCGCTTACAACTTCTTTGAAAGAGCGCCGCGTTGCGGTCTCTACTAA
>CALKXN010000251.1 GCA_938003555.1 uncultured Robiginitomaculum sp.
TCACGCGGTATTTCTCGAACTCGACAAGCCACGCGGCTTCTGACATTGGCGGGATGGCCCCGGTGATCGGGGCCCATTCCGTGATCGACAATCCGCTATTGGTCAAGCGCGTCGCGCCGCCCACAACAATCATGACAATCACTAGCACGCACATAAACCCAAGCCAGCGCGTGACAGATTTATCATAGTCTTTGGATTGAAAAGCCATATTGCCGCCATTCGAGTAAATATCTGTATCTATATACTCAGATGAGGCGCAAATGGCTCTGCGACACAGCCGCATAGCTGTGATGAAAATGGTCGGAGTGATAGGATTCGAACCTACGACCCCTAAGCCCCCAGCTTAGTGCGCTACCAGACTGCGCTACACTCCGACACTGGCGCGGCTTATAAGCAGAGCCGCGCAAGGCCGCAATGGGCAAAACAGGGTTATTTGCTGTGTTTAAGTAAACTTCTTCCAGCGCGAGCGCAGGGCAGACAAGCGATCCAGCGCATCTTCGAGGTCTTCTGTGTCTTTTTCACTGAGCGGCGACTTCGCCGGCTCAATTTGCGCAACGGGCGCTTCGACCGGCGCCGTGACGTCTTGCGGCGCGGGCGTCACGATAACAGGCGCGGTCGCAGGCGCTGCCGTTGCCGGCGCAGCTTCAGGATCGGTCACTGGCGCGGCAAAGCTGCGCTGAAACGGAACAATCTTACCTTGGCTATTTGTATCTTCGGCTTTAACGCCCGATACAATGCGCTCCGGCACAAGGTTGCGCTGCTCAATCGGTTTGGGCGGAAGGCGGTTTATCGCAGAGGCGCCAAGTTTAATGATGTCGGCAGGCCCTTTGAGCTTAATGATCTTCTGAACGTCTTTGATTTTATGGCGCTCTTCATGAAGCAGGATACGCAGGCCGCGTAGAAAATCGACATCTTCGGGGCGATAAAAACGGCGATTGCCCGCGCGCGTGACGGGCTTAAGCTCAGGAAATTTAGCTTCCCAAAACCGCAAAACATGGGGCTTTAGATCCAGCTCTTTGCTGGCTTCGCTGATCGTGCGAAAGGCACGGCTGTGTTTATCTGTCATATCGCCCTCATGATTCCCCACAAAATGTGAAGGAATAGCCTTAAGCGACTGTAAATATGAGATGATTCGTTAAAAACACCGAATCATGACGGAGGCGCCGTATTAGTTGCTCGTCAGTGCTGTGTTCACGCGGTCTTTTAGGACCAATGACGGCTTGAAGACGAGGACGCGGCGTGACGTAATTGGCACTTCGTTACCTGTCTTGGGGTTGCGGCCAATACGCTCATTTTTGTCACGCAGAAGGAAGGTTCCGAACCCAGCCAGCTTCACACTCTCTCCGCGCAGCAGAGCGCTAATGATGTGCTCAATGATCGACTCAACCAAATGAGCACTTTCTGTGCGTGACAAGCCCAGCTCGCGGTAAACCGCGTCTGTTAAATCTGCCCGTGTAACTGTGTTTGTGCTCACAGCGCCCTCACTATCGTGTTCGTTAATGTTTAAACGCATTCCTATGGCTAAGTGCAAGTAAAAATCGAAAAAACATAGCCGAAGCGCCTCTATTCACTCGTTTTTTTACATGTTTAATAGCGTAAAAGTGCTGCGCCCCATGTAAATCCGCCGCCAAAGGCCTCAAGCATGACCGTATCTCCGCGCTTTATACGGCCATCCATAATGGCTGTATGAAGTGCTAGAGGCACGCTCGCCGCCGACGTATTGGCGTGTTTTGCAACAGTCGAGATCACGGTATCCGGATCAATTTTTAGCTTCTTGGCGACGCCATTCAAAATTCTCTGATTGGCCTGATGCGGAACAAACCAGTCAATATCCTCAATCGGCATATCCACCTTTGCCGCGCATTGGCGCATAGCGTCTGCAATGTCTGTGACCGCGCGTTTAAAAACCTGATTACCGATCATGCGTACATGGCCAACAGTTCCCGTTGAAGAGGGACCGCCATCAACATGAAGCAGGTCTTTATGGTGACCGTCTGAACGAATAAAACTGGCCAAAACGCCCTGCCCGTCTTCGCTGACATCTTGCGCGCAAAGCACAACTGCGCCCGCGCCATCCCCAAAGAGCACGCAAGTCGTGCGGTCTGTGAAATCAAGAATGCGCGTAAAGGTCTCTGCGCCAATCAGCAGAACATTTTTCGCAGCGCCGGAGCGGATCATCGCATCAACAACGTTTACGCCATAAATAAACCCGCTGCACACCGCTTGCAGATCAAAGGCCGCGCCGTGAGTCATGCCCAGATTCTTTTGAACAATCGTCGCCGTTGCGGGAAATGTAAAATCAGGAGTCGTCGTCGCCACGACAATCAAATCAATATCATCAGGCGTCAGGCCGGCATCCGCGAGGGCTTCGTGAGCTGCATGGGTGGCCAAATCAGATGTCAGTTCCCCTTCGGCGGCTTGGTGACGCTGGCGAATACCGGTTCGCGCGATGATCCATTCATCAGACGTCTCAACAAATTCAGACATGTCGTCATTCGTCAGGATTTTGGACGGCAAATAATGCCCCGTCCCGGCCAATACTGCGCGAATAGTCATTAAATCTCTGCCGTCATTTCTAGATCAAGTTCCGCGTCATGAAGCGCCGCGAGCGTTTTCTCGATCTCTGCTTCAAAATTACTCTCCGCAAGATTAGCCGCAACATTAAGCGCATTAGCATAACCGATATGGTCTGTGCCGCCATGGCTTTTGACCACAATACCATTCAGCCCCAAAAACACGCCGCCATTAACATTGCGTGGGTCCATACGCTTTTTCATTTTAAGCAGCGCGACTGCGTTAAGCGAGCTGAGCATCCGAGAGAGCCAATTGCCCGCCAAAGCTTCTTTGACAAACCCGCCGACCAATTTAGCTGTGCCCTCAGCCGTTTTAAGGGCGATATTGCCTGTAAAACCATCCGTCACAATCACGTCGATATCCCCAACACTTATGTCACCGCCTTCGACATAGCCTTGATAATCCAGTCCGAAATCAAGCGTATTGAGCCGCTCATGGGTCGCCCGCACTGTGGCATTCCCTTTAAGCTCTTCTGTGCCAATATTTAAAAGGCCAACTGTCGGGTTTTCTTTTTGGTATAATGCTCGAAAATATGCCTCCCCAAGCACAGCAAACTCACAAAGCTGCGTCTCGTCGCAATCAATATTTGCGCCAACATCAAGAACAATGGCATTACCGACAGGACGGGGCCAAATCGCTGCAATTGCGGGGCGCTGAACGCCTTCTTTCATGCGTAATTGTAATTTACTGATCGCCATGAGCGCGCCGGTATTCCCTGCTGAGACCGCAATGCGCGCTTGCCCGGTTTTAATACTGGCAATCGCGTTCCACATCGACGTGCCTTTGCCGCGGCGAAGCGCGTGGGAGGGTTTGGCATCCATCGCAACCACAGTTTCCGTGTGAATGATTTCGCTACGCTGCTTTGCAAGCGGGGCTTTCGCCAACAACGCCTCAATTTGCGCCTCATCACCATGCAGAAGGAACCGTATTTTACGATTCTTGCCCGCATGGGACAGAAAATATTCGACTCCGCGGATAACAATATCCGGCGCGTCATCCCCGCCCATAGCGTCAATAGATAGCATCAATGTATCAGGCATATATCCTCTTCATCTTCACCCGCGTGATAGCGCAAGCCAAAGCAAAAGCCCATACGGCTTATTCGTTTTGAAAATTAAAAATCGGCGAGGGTAAATGTCGAAAAATCAGCGCCGCTCATCTGACCATGAAGGTGAGCCGCGTAGTCACCAATCTGCTGCGCGCTCTTCACGCCAACGGATTCGCCAAGCACGGCGGCGCCTGAAACCGCCTTCAAAGCATCTTTACCCTGCTCTGCCGCGTCATGATAAATTTTCATATGACCATAAAACAACCGCACCATAGGTTTGATTCGCCGCTGCACGCCTGTATCGGCGACGCCTTGCTCGCGCAGGGCAATATCGAAATCTGAAACCATGCAATTGTAAATTTCTTGGCTCAGCACCTCTCCATCTGCTCCAAAACGTCTGAGATGATGAAGAATCAGTCCCAAATGCAGGAAGAGAAAGCGAATACGTCCATCATAATTGTCTTGAACCTTGTCTGGCCCATAGAAATCAGAATTTCGGGATGACGACATCGCCCAATTATAGAGCGCGCGGGCGTGCTCTTGCTCAGGTCGGACTTTCTTAAAGCGTTTAAACATGCGACTATCCATGAAAGTTCAGTAACGCGCGCGCCTTTGTCTTGCACACGCGGCTCTATTTGGCTAACCCCGCAGGGAATAACAAGGTGCATCGCAACGTCTTATGGTCGCAAGAACAGTAAAATTACTCCTCTGCAGTAGCGCTTTGGCGCTAGGTTTAACAGCCTGCAACCCAACTCTGCGTAACCACGGCTATGTGTCGAGCGAAAAAGCGAAGCCGCAACAGGTTGAGCCCAGCGTTGACACCAAAGCCACTGTGCTCGCACGCCTCGGCAATCCATCGACCAAAGGCACCTTCGAGCTGGATACATGGTATTATATCTCAAGCACGCGTGAACGCCTCGCCTATCTTCGCCCTGTTAATCAAGAGCGCCAAATCACAGCCGTTGTGTTTAACGAAGACGGACAGGTTCAAGCCGTTGCCGAATATGGTTTGGATGATGGCCGTATCGTGAATTTCGTCGGACGCGAAACACCAACGCGCGGACGCGAGCTTTCCGTATTAGAGCAAATTTTCGGAACCGTAGGCCGTCTGCCAACAGATCGCCTAACCGGTCAACAGAACATTCCCGGGGGGGGAACAACAGGACCTGGCAGCGGGCGATAAGCTGACTGCAGATCCTATTGTGTAAACCCGGCGCAAACGCCGGGTTTTTTATTGGGTATAGAATATACCTGAATATCGACACCCAACAGCATGTAACGGCGCATCGCCGAAGCAACTATCCCTGTTTTAAACGGGGATATATGTTTCACTTCGCCTCTCTTTCATAACCCTCTCTGCGACAGCCTGCTCCTTCAGACCCCGCTCATCCCTGCGAAGGCAGGGATCTATTCCGTGATCCGTAACATATTGTAAGGGCGCGTAATTTCCGCGCCTATCGAAAGATATGCTCCTGCGGCGGGGCTGCAGCTTTGCAAAAGTTCCCTGCCTGCGCAGGGATGAGCGGGAGGGAAATTGGGCGCTTCAAAATCAAGGATGAATATTTTTTACGCCGTGTCTTTCAAAGCTAGGGTATATTTATATTTGTAAGGACGTGGCTTTGCCCCGACTTTGCATTTTGGTCGGCCGGCGAAATGATTCACTGGATCATTTCTCTCTTCCGGCCAACCAAAATGTCCTTATCTCACAGGGCAGGCAAGCGATCGTTGGCTGGCTGGAGATAGGGCGGTATGGAGTAAGGCTTGGTAAAACGTATCAAGTGGAGCTTCGCGAGCGAGAGCTAAAGGGACCAA
>CALKXN010000252.1 GCA_938003555.1 uncultured Robiginitomaculum sp.
ACGAAAGCCGAGCCGACATTGGTTGCTATTTCCGGCGAAACCGCGAATTTCCAATCCGGCGGCGAGTTCCCGCTTCTATCAAATGTCTATACGGATCAATTTGGCCAAGTTCAGCGTAGCTTTACATTCAAACCCTATGGCGTTTCGCTCGGCTTTACGCCGGTTGTGCTCTCTGAGGGACGAATTTCGTTAAATATCTCGACTGAGGTATCCGAGCCGACAAATGAGAACAGTTTTGAAACGGGCGGGTCTTCATCCGATATTTTGGGTATCCGCACACGTAAAGCCAATACAGTCGTCGAGCTTCCGGCGGGTAAAAGCCTCGTCATTGCGGGTCTGATCCGCGAAGAAGCCCGTCAATCTGTTGATGGTACGCCAGGCCTTAAAGATGTTCCAGGCGTTGGCGCTCTGTTTAGAAATCGTGATGAACTCACCAGTCAAACTGAACTGGTTGTGATCGTCACGCCTTACCTGGTTGACAGCACGCATCCTGATAATCTTACGACGCCGCTGGATGGGTTTAGCCCTCCAGGTGACCGAGAAGCCGTATTGCTGAACCGGTTTAACAAAGTTTACGCGCGCCCTGGCGCCAATACCTCTGGCCGCTCTTTGCAGGGCCCATATGGCCATGTGGTCGAATAGGCAAAGGATATGATGATGAAAATAAAACTGATTACCCTTGGATTTGCCGCAGCCGCGATTTTGCCTGCATGTTCAACATATCAAGATGCGCGCGCTCCTTATGATGAACATCATAAAGTTCGCGTCGCCGAGACAATTGAGCGGATGGAAATTTATATTCGTCCCGAAGGCATGAACCTGTCTGCGCGCGACCGTGCTGCATTGGGCAATTTTATAAATGGATTTGCTCAAAATAGCCGCGGTAGCGGATTATATCTCAACGTCCCCAGTAATATGGCAGGCAGCCCGAGCCTGGGTCAAACGCAAGGCGAAATCCAAAATATGATGATGGGCGCAGGGCTTTCCGGCGTTTCCTTTCAATCCGGTCAATATCAGGCCGCGCCCGGCGCGCCTGCTCCAATCGTGCTCTCATATCGCCGTTTGGCTGTTATGCCGATTGATTGCGCGGTAAATAGTGATCTGGCCCGTACTTATAATAACCAGGCCTATCCAAATTTTGGCTGCGCGGGACAATCAAATTTTGCTGTGATGGTCAATGACCCGACGCAAATTTTGGATGGATATGGATCTACTCCGGCAAATACAGAACGCCGCGTCAATGGCGTGAACGCTTATGTACAAGGGGAAAGCCCCGCATCGGCCATTCCTACGGGTCAACAAGTTTCCTCTTCCGAATAGACTGAGTTCAGGACAAAGACGTTATGAAAAGCTGGCTAAAAAAGAAATCTCAAGGCGATGCTGCTCCGCAAGCTCCGGCTCCGCTTGCTCAAAATGCGCATGGCAATCCCGGGCATCCGCAGGGTCACCCGCAGCAGCAGCGCATTATGCCGCAAGCCGTTGCTGGACAAGCCTATCCGCAAGTCAGTCCGCCGCAAATGCAGCCTCAATATCAACAGCAGCCCCCACAAATGAGCGCGCCGCAAGGTATGCGCGCTCCGATGGGCGCGCCAATACCCATGGGCGCGCCACGGCCAATGGCCGCGCCTACTCCGATGCCAGCCCCGCAACAGGGTCAGCCCGTTCAGCCACAATACCAGCCGCAAGCGATGCCCCAGCCGGGCGTTCCTCAAGGCATGCCTGCGCCGCAACAGCAGCAACATATGCCGCAACCCGAAATGCAGCCGCAGACGCAACCTCAAATGCAGCCCGCTGCAGCGGTTACGACTCACGCCGCTCCAGAGCCTTCTCGTGAAGGCGGAGAAGTGGCTCTACCCGCGATTTCAATTCACGCCTTTTGTGAGCGACCTGATACTGCAGGCGCAGTCCAGGCGACGACGCGTGATTGGCGCATGAACCGCACTAATTTAAAAGTGTATATGGGCGGTCTTCCGTCTGCTGTAGATTTTTACCGCAATGAAAATACACCAAGCTTGATCTTGATCGAAACAGGTATGCGCGGCCCAGAGCTTTTTTCTCAGCTTGAAAGCCTCGCAAGCGTTTGTGATGCTGGCACTAAGGTTGTCGTCATCGGCGCGGCAAATGATATTCGTTTATATCGCGAATTGATGGAAAAAGGTGTCTCTGAATATTTAGTGCCTCCATTCCACCCATTGACACTTATCCGTTCAATGGCCGATCTTTACATTGATCCTGACAAACCCTTTACAGGTCGCGTCTGTGCTTTCTTTGGCGCCAAAGGCGGCGTCGGCAGTTCAACTCTGGCGCATAATCTGGCGTGGATCATGTCATCCAGTCACAATCAGGAAACGGCTCTTGTCGATCTTGATGCCAGCTGGGGGACGACAGGTCTCGATTTTAATTATGACAGTGTGCAAGGTCTTGAAGAAGCTCTGGCTTCACCTGATCGCTTGGACGAAACGTTGTTGGATCGCATTATGTTGCGCCACACGCCAACCTTGTCCCTGCTTCCGGCTGCGGCATCCTTAAATAATGCCGGCATGGAGTCGCCTGAAGCCTATGAGGCTATTGTTGACGGCGTTCGTAAAATCTCACCCATGACAATATTGGACATGCCGCATAATTGGAACCAGTGGACGTCTAACGTTCTTAAGGGCGCCGACGACATTGTGATTACCGTCACGCCGGATTTGGCCAATTTACGCAATGCAAAAAACTTGATCGAGTTTCTACGCGCTGAACGTCCAAATGATTCCGACCCGATTATCGTGATGAATAAAACGGGCGTGCCAAAAACACCGGAAATCCCAGTGAAAGACTTTGCTTCTGCCCTCGGCATTGAACCCGCTTTGGTGCTGCCATATGAACCTGTGCTTTACGCGACAGCGTCTAATGACGGTAAAATGTTGTCTGAAATGAAGTCGGATAGCAAGGTGGTTGAAGGTCTGTCGATATTGGCTCATCGGATTCGCACTGGACATGTCGATGGCGCAGGCATGAAGGGCAGCAAAAATAAATCAAAAGGCGGATCAGGCTCTTTAATCAGCAAATTGCTGAAGAAATCATAGGCTCTTAGATGTTTGGAAAACTTTCCGAGAATAATGCGGCGCTAAAAACGCCAGCGGCAAAACCCGCTGCAGCCAAACCAGCGATTGCGTCTAAGGCGGAAGCGCCGACTGCCGCAGCAGCGCGCTCTGGCGAAATTAGCGAAACATATTACGAAACCAAGGCAACCATATTTAACGCCTTGTTTGAGACGATTGACGTGTCTGCTCTGGCGGGCATGGAGCCGGACCGCGCGCGTGAAGAAATCCGCACAATTGTCGATGAAATTATTGCCATTCGCAATGTGCGCTTGTCTGTTTCTGAGCAAAACCAGCTGATTGTAGAAATCTGTGATGACATTCTGGGCTATGGTCCGCTTGAGCCGCTTTTGGCGCGGGATGACATTGCCGATATTATGGTCAATGGCGCAAAGCATGTTTTCATCGAAGTCGACGGCAAGATGGAAAAAACAAATATCCGTTTCCGCGATAATCAACAGCTGATGAATATTTGTCAGCGTATCGTGTCCCAAGTGGGCCGCCGCGTTGATGAAGCCAGCCCCATTTGTGACGCGCGCCTTTTGGATGGCTCTCGTGTAAATGTGATTGCGCCGCCGCTCGCGATTGATGGTCCGACGCTAACCATTCGTAAATTTAAACGCGACAAGCTGACCTTGGAGCATTTGGTTGGATTTAATTCAATCTCTCCGGCTGGCGCGAAAGTGCTGTCTATCATCGGAGCGTGTCGCTGTAATGTTTTGATCTCTGGCGGTACCGGCTCCGGTAAAACAACGTTGCTTCACTGTTTGACGGCCTTCATCCACCCGGATGAACGCATCATTACCTGCGAAGACTCGGCGGAATTGCAACTCCAACAGCCGCATGTCGTGCGTCTTGAAACCCGCCCGCCCAACCTCGAGGGTAAGGGTAAAGTCACCATGACCGACCTTGTCAAAAACTGTCTGCGGATGCGTCCAGAGCGCATTATCGTGGGTGAGGTGCGTGGCCCGGAAGCCTTCGATTTGCTCCAAGCGATGAATACGGGCCATGATGGCTCTATGGGAACGCTCCATGCTAACTCCCCGCGCGAAGCGTTGTCTCGGATGGAGTCCATGATTACAATGGGTGGATTTAATCTGCCAATGAAAACAATTCGCGAAATGATTACCGGCTCTGTTGACGTGATCGTCCAAGCCATGCGTATGCGTGATGGTTCTCGCCGGATCACTAAAATTACCGAAGTGATCGGTATGGAAGGCGAAGTCGTCGTTACCCAAGATTTGATTTCCTATGAAATCGAAGGCGAAGATGCGAACGGTAAAATTATCGGATCCCATAAATCTACGGGTATTGCCCGTCCGAATTTCTGGGATCGCGCCCGTTATTTCAACCTTGAGAAAGATCTGGCCGAAGCGCTGGATGCTGCCGGAAGCTAGGACAGGACGATGGATCCACAAATGCTCATAATGTTGGCCGGCGGCGGAATGTTTGTTCTGCTCGCAATACTTATTATGGGCGGTCAAAGTGACGCGTCGAAAAAACGTCAAGCCATGGTTTCAACCAAGAAGGGTGAAAAACCAAAAGGCGGAATGTTTAGCTTTATGAAGGGCGGTGATGAAAACTCTCTGCGCCGGAAACAAGTTGAGGCAAGCCTTGGAGATATTGAAGCAAAATCAAAAGATGGCGAAAAAGCGCGTAAAACGCTGAAGTCAAAACTCATTCAGGCCAATCTAACGACGACCCCGCAAACATTCATGATTGTATCTGTCGCTATTGGGGCCGTTTGCGGCGCAATTGCACTCTTTTTGGGTCTCGTTATATGGCAAGCCGCCGGAGTTGCCGTGATTGTTGGCTTTGGCCTTCCGCGCTGGATATTGAGCATGATGATTAAGCGTCGCCAAACGAAGTTCACGGCGAGTTTTGCCGACGCTATGGAAATTATTGTTCGCGGCGTGCGGACGGGTTTGCCGCTAGGTGATTGCTTAAAAATTATTGCGCATGAATCGCCGGAGCCCATCCGCGAGGAATTTGCGCGCGTTGTTGAGGCCGAAGCTGTTGGCGTCCCTATCGAAACCTGTTTGGAACGCATGTATGATCGCATGCCCCTATCCGAAGTGAAATTCTTTGCGACTGTTCTTAACATTCAGCGCTCGACAGGGGGTAACCTCGGTGAAGCGCTTGCAAATCTCGCCAATGTACTGCGGGGCCGTAAATTGCTGAGAGAGAAAATTAAAGCGCTTGCGGCTGAAGCCAAAGCGTCTGCGATCATTATTGGCGTCTTGCCACCCGGCGTAATGGTTCTGGTGACCGTTGTGTCGCCGGACTATATGGTCGAGCTTTATACGACGAGCACGGGTCACAGAAACCTGATGATCGGTGCAGGCATGATGATGGCTGGTATTTTTGTCATGCGCAAAATGATTAACTTCAAGTTCTAGAAAGGCTGCTATTATGAATCCCGAAAGTGCAGCCATGTTTGCCAATGTCCTTGCCGGGGCAATTGCGCTCTTAATTGTCGCCACAATCTATACGGTTGTGTCTCCGATGTTGTCCGGAGATAAACAGAAAAAACGCATGAAGATGGTAACGTCTGAGCGTGATGTTATGAAACGCGATCGTATGGCAGCGCTCAATACGACGACTGGACTGCGCAATGACAATAAGGGGCTTGTGAACAAAATTGTAGCGGGCTTATCACTTGAACGCTTACTCGCTGCGCCGGATTTGCGCGATAAATTAATGCAAGGCGGTTTCCGTGGACAGCGCCCCGTACAGATGTTTTACTTCTTTCGCATGGCGCTGCCGATTGCGTTTTTTGTCCTCGCTTTTACATATGCGATCCTCGTTAACCCTAAGGATTATTCGTTTGGAAAAGGCGCCTTTATTACAATGGGCGCGACATTATTTGGATATTACCTGCCGGGTATTTATCTTAAAAATGCTGGGAAGAAACGCCAAGACAGTATTATGCCGGCTTTCCCTGACGCGCTTGATCTGCTCTTGATCTGTGTTGAGTCGGGTATGTCTGTTGAACTGGCCTTTAATCGCGTGGCCTCTGAAATGGCGGGCTCATCCATTGAGCTTGCCGAAGAATTTTCGCTGACAACGGCCGAGCTATCCTATTTGCAACAGCGCCGCCAAGCCTATGAAAACCTTGCGCGCCGCAATAACCATCCGGGCATTCGCGCCGTCGCGACGGCGTTGGTGCAATCCGAACGCTATGGTACGCCTCTGGGGGCGACGCTGCGAACAATGTCCCATGAGAACCGCGAAATGCGCGTTTTGCTAGCAGAGAAAAAAGCCGCGGCGCTGCCAGCTAAATTGACGGTTCCGATGATTATCTTCTTCCTGCCGGTTCTCTTTATCGTGATCCTAACGCCTGCGGCCATGCGTCTTGGGAATGCATTCGGGTAAACCGCCCGGCTGCACTGCCTCAATAATATCACAATTTCGGCAAGCTTGCGCCCGTTTTAGGCGTCAGATGATCTGCTCATTGAAAAATGAGGTGAACAATGCTTGCTATAAATATGCCTAAGTCTCGACAGTGGATGCCCCTCAGGCTTAGAGCGCCTGAGACGACTAAGTTGCGTCTGGGTATCGTCGCCGCATGTGCTCTGCCATGGTGCGCCGCAATTTTGATGTTCTGGATGTTGCTCGCGGATGTCAGGTCATTTTCAGCCCTAATTGAGATTATTAAAGAAGACCAAGAAATTATTTGGATTCTCTTCCTGCCGGTCTTCGGAGTATTTACGGTTGGCGCATATGTTGTCGCTTTCATTTCTGCTCGTAGCGTCACGCGCCGCAGCCACATAAGAATGCTTTCATTATTATGGACAGGACTGCGCACGGCGCTCGCTATTCATGGCCTCACGGCCATGTTTCAAATGTTTGCAATTATGACGTCTCCACATCTCGGCGGCATGTCATTAGGGGCTTTTTCCAGCGAGGCACCGGTATTTATCCAAATCCATCTGATGCTAGCGCTTTTTGCCACGACGCCCTTGGCCCTGATTTGCACATATATCTTCCGCATGGTCGCGCTGACACGAAAACCTGCGCATCTCACTTCCACCTTTGACTAACTCGCCGCGCTGCGCTTTAAGCCCGCCATGAGCAATATGCCGCAAAATACTGACGTGAAACCGTGGGCCGCTACCGTGCTGACCTTGTTTCCGGACGCCTTTCCGGGCGTATTGGGCGCGTCGGTCATTGGCGGGTCAGAAAAATCGCAGATTTGGTCGCTAGAGACGGTAGACATTCGGGATTTTTCGTCTAATAAGCACCGCACTGTTGACGGGACCCCCGCTGGCGGCGGCGCAGGCATGGTTCTGCGACCCGACATAGCGGCGGCAGCGATTGACAGCGTTCCTCGGAACGGACGCGCAGTAATATATCTCACCCCGCGCGGGACGCCTCTAACGCAGAACCGCGTTAAAGAATTGGCGGCTGGCCCGGGGGTTGTTGTGTTTTGCGCCCGGTTCGAAGGTTTGGACGAACGGGTCATAGAGGCCCGGCAGATGGAAGAAATTTCCATAGGCGATTTCGTACTGGCCGGGGGCGAAGTGGCGGCGCAGGCTTTGATAGAGGCATGCGTGCGGCTGGTTCCTGGCGTTCTCGGCAAGATCGAGAGCACTGTGGAAGAGAGTTTTGAAGACGGCTTGCTGGAGTACCCACTCTATACCAAGCCCAGAGAATTTGAAGGCCGGGCTATCCCGGATGTGCTTTTGTCAGGTGACCACAAAAAAGTGGCCAAATGGCGTAAGGACAAAATGATTGAGACAACACAGGCCAGACGGCCCGATTTGTTTAAAGCTTACACGGCCCGCAAAGAGCCGAACACAGGAGACGCGACATGAACGTGATCGAAAAACTAAATAAGGCCGAACAAGAGCGCCTTTTATCTTCAGGCAAATCCATTCCGGATTTTGACCCGGGCGATACACTTATCGTTCAAGTGCGTATTACCGAAGGTAGCCGCACACGTCTGCAAGCCTTTGAAGGCGTTTGCATTGCCCGTTCCGGCGCTGGCCTGAATGAAGCGTTTACAGTTCGCAAAATTTCTTATGGCGAAGGCGTCGAGCGCGTTTTCCCAATCTTCAGCCCATTGGTTGAAGAAATCGAAGTCAAGCGCCGTGGCCGTGTTCGCCGCGCGAAACTTTATTACTTGCGTGAGCGCCGAGGTAAGTCCGCGCGTATCAAAGAGCGCACAACAGGCCACGGCATGAAAGACGGCCGCGCCATCAAAAAGTAAGCTCTGCTTTCTATTAGAATTTCAAACCCGTCTCTTTGAGGCGGGTTTTTTATTGGGCGCAACTATGCTGCGTTATCTAGAGCGCAGCGAAGGATCCATAGCTAGATGTTCCCGCCGCGCATAAATCTTTCATATAGCTCAACCCATTCAGGGTTCTTGGTCTCAAGTAGATCGATTTTAAATTTTCGAGATTTCCCTTTAAGATATTTCTCGCGCGTAATGGCATCCTGCGGCGACTCGAAAACCTCGTAATAAACTAAACGGTGAATTTTATACCGCGCAGTGTAACTTTTCGGATTTTCATTGCTTTTGTGCTCTAAGACTCTGCGGCCAAGATCATTCGTTACGCCGATATAAATCGAACCATTTTTGGCACTGGCCAATATGTAAACATAGTAAGCGAGTGAATCTGCGTAATTCATGGATAGACCTAGACTTGGATCCTTCGGCGCTGCGCGCCTCTGGATGACAGAAATTGGGTGCTAATCCACGCACAACCCCGGCTGCACAACTCCGCCGATGATTTCGCTATTGCATCCAAACGGGTTGTCTGTGGCTTGGCACTCACCTGTGCCTTCATATCCGGCGGCGTCAAAATCACCAGCATAGCATTGGCCCTCACACTGCGCGCTGTCGGTGCAGACGGCTCCGGCGTCGCTATAGGGCAGGGTGCAGCGGTTTGCGCCGAGCAGTCCGGCGGGGCCGTAGCTGCCGCCTTTGGCCATGCAGACCTCTGCGCTGGATACAGGTTTAGGCGCTGTGATCTCTGGAGTTTCAACGCGCTCTTGTTTGATCGGGCCACTGGCGCAGGCTGATACATATATCAAAGTCACCGCCATTAGGGCGCTTCGCAGAACTCTATCCATAATAATCATCACATGTTGAATAGTCGCCTTTGGCAACGGATTTACTGCCCCAATTTGCGGGATTGATGGGCTGGTTTCCGTCGGGGGTCACATAGCTGTAACTATAGAGGCATGACCCGCTGCGAAATTCATAGAAGCAATGGGAGATTTCGCGGTTTTGCTCGTCATAGCGAAAACACATCTGATCATTTTCAATATTCCAAATGCCTTTAGAGCCAAATTCGCCTTCGTGGTAATCGGTCTTTCCGTCCTTGGTCATCTTCTCGGTAAAATGGGTTGTCGTGCTCCGCGATGTTGGGATTTTATAAACGCCATAAAGCGTCTTTCCAGCATAGGCCTCGCGCAGTTCATCGCCGCGTAACCGTTCAAGCGTATTTGCGTCAGGCACATGGCGACTGACTTGGGCGGCAGCGGGCATGACAGTGAGGGCCGCAAAACTAAGAAGCGCTAAATATTTCATCATCCGATTAAATCATCACAGGTTGAGATGTCCCCTTTGCGAATGGATTTCACGCTCCAGGCATTTGCGTTGACGGGGCCAAAGGCGGTTGTGTCACGCGGGCTATATCCATAAATACAGGTGCCGGATTGATACATACGGAAACAATGGCGGCCCGGAAAATTATCATATTCAAAGCACATGACGTCTTGGACCATA
>CALKXN010000253.1 GCA_938003555.1 uncultured Robiginitomaculum sp.
TGTAGAGCTGTCTTTCACCCAAGTCTCAACATCAGAAATACGTGACCCAAAATGCCTAGAAGCCAATCGCTATGCGCGGCAACGCCACCGCGATATTGTAACCGATAATCAATTTAATGCATGGCTCAAACGCCAGCCCAAAGAAAACAGGCAAGAACTGCGAAAGCCCAAAAAGCGCATAGCCGAGACGACCTGTCCCGTCACACATGTCGAAAGCTTCGTCCGGTTTACCGCGTGGGTTCAGCCCGTCGATGCGGCGGGTGATTATATCAATGCCTTTGCAAATGCAGGCGTGGCCGAAGTTGATTTATTTGGATATGATTTCACAAATTATGACGAGCTCTATCAAAAAGCGGCGCGCGACGCTGTCAATAATGCCAAAACTAAAGCAGAGCTGGCCGCCAAAACGGCAGGCACCCAACTGACAACATTAGAGCATTTTTCTGTCGGCGCGACGCAACGCACGACGCGCTACGGCCAGCAAGCCATGATCATATCCAATCACGGCAATCGCCGCGTCGCGCAGCGTAAATATACGGGAACGCAGGATGAAATCCTTGCTTCAGGAACACGCCGCAGAATAGGGAGAACAAGCGGATACGTTCCCGCTCCGCCGCCGCCAGCACCTGTCATGTCCGCTGCGCCCAAAACGAGTGGCTATGGTGGACAAAGCCAATCTTACTCGGCTGGCTATGGCGGGCAGAGCCAAGCCTATTCCAACACAGTCGTCGTCCAAGAAGCCAGCACAGAATATGTTACCATCCCCGCGACTTATGAGACTATTTCTGAAACTGTGGTGGTTCAACCCGCAAGTGTAGAATATGTTGCAGTTCCTGCCATTTTCGAAACAGTTTACGAAAACGGTATCGAACGCCGTGTCGTCAAAACTCCGGCAAGAACGGTAGAGCGCGCCATTCCCGCCGTGACAAAACAAGTTACCCGCAGAGTGATAAAAACGCCTGCGCGCACGACGGAAAGAACGATCCCTGCCGTCACAAAACAGGTTTCATCAGTTCCTCAAAACAATGCGCTACGCATGAGTCTTATGTCGGGTCGCCAGACCATAACGGTGCGCGCGCAAATGGCCTTTTCATATGAAACGCCGCTTAACGGCAAAATTATTGTGGAGACTGAACGATGACCATGACGACATCACTTTATTCTATATCCACAAAGCTAATGGCTCTAATACTAGGAAGCACACTGCTTATCGGATGCGAGGCGAAAACCGAGCAACCCGACATTGTGGTCACATTTGGTGACTACCAAGAGTGGGAAAAGTGGAAACGCGCTCAAGATGAGAAGGCCAAGGCGGAAGCCTTTGAGCCTATCCCTATTTCAGTATCCGGAATCGGCAAAGCACGCGGCAAACCCGACATCGCCGTCCTGACAGGCGTCATTAAAACCGTCGCTGATTTTGACCACCTCGCTATGGATGAAGCGAGCATTGTTATGAATAAAGTTCAAGACGCGGTGCGCGGGGCGAAAGTCGATTTATCTTTCACTCAAGTCTCTACAGCGGAAATTCGCGATCCAAAATGTTTGGAAGCGAACCGCTACGCCCAGCAGCGCCACCGTGACATTAACGCCGACAATAATTTCAACGCATGGCTTAAACGCCAACCCAAAGAAAACAAACAAAAGCCGCGCAAAGCTAAAACACGCATCGCGCAGCAAACTTGCCCCGTCACACATGTCGAAGGTTACGTGCGATTTACAGCATGGGTGCAGCCCGTGGAAGAGGCCGGCGATTACATCAATATTTTCACCACTGCCGGCGTCGATGAGGTTGATTTATTTGGTTATGATTTCACAAATTATGATGAGCTTTACAAAGCCGCCGCGCGAGATGCCGTTCTCAATGCTAAAGCCAAAGCCGAATTGGCCGCAAAAACAGCAGGCACGCAGCTGACAACCCTAGAGCAGTTTTCTGTAGGCCCAACACAACGCACGACGCGCTATGGGCAGCAAGCCATGATAATATCCAATCACGGCAATCGCCGCGTCGCGCAGCGTAAATATAGCGGCACGCAGGATCAGGTAATTGTAACAGGGTCTCGAGTGCAGAAACAAACATTTACCAGCCCTACACCTTTGCAGGTCGTAACAGGTGAATATGCGAATACAGAAGGCTTGTTTGATATGGCCGCTCCGCAGCCCGTTGCGACTTTCTCATGTTGGGATGGGAGTATGGTTTTAAGTAACGCCCAATGCCCGGGACAACCTGTAGCGACATCAACGTCGCAATACGCGACGTTGATACCTCAAAATTCATCGCCGAAAACCGTCCCAAAAAACAATGCCCTGCGCATGACGCTCATGTCCGGTAGCCAGACGATTACCGTGCGCGCGCAAATGGCTTTCTCTTATGAAACGCCGCTAAATGGTAAGGTCATTAGATACGATAATAATTAGAGATGCGACTGCATCTCATGACAATAGGGTTGAGTTACGGCTAACGCCTATAGCAGCCTAGCCTAGGATAAGTGGATGATCATTGCGGCAGATCAGGCATAGTATGCATTGTATAAATATATATCCTTGATTTTGGGGCGGTTTCAAAACTCTACACCACCCCCACTGACCGTCATCCTCTGGCTTGACCAGAGGATCCATTTCCAAACTGTGAACTCAATTTCAAGCCGATAAGCTTCTGTTTCATCACGCATTTTCAAACACGG
>CALKXN010000254.1 GCA_938003555.1 uncultured Robiginitomaculum sp.
CACCTTTTAGATTGTATTTGCCGTCTTTGAAAAACTCAGAACTGGCCACATCTAGGGCAAGATGTACATCTTTGCCCGGCTTATAGCCTGCCGATTCGACAGCGCTCATAATATAATCCAGCGCAGCGCGGCTGGAGGATAGACCTGGTGCAAAGCCGCCTTCGTCGCCGACATTGGTATTGTGACCATCAGCTTTTAGCTTTGACTTTAGTGCGTGAAAAATTTCTGCACCACAGCGCAAAGCTTCAGAGAATGTCGCGGCGCCAACCGGCATGACCATAAATTCCTGAACATCAATCGGATTATCGGCATGTTCGCCGCCATTGATGATATTCATCATCGGCACGGGCAACGTATTTGCATTTACGCCGCCAACATAACGGTAAAGCGGCGCGCTTTGCGACTCAGCCATCGCTTTGGCTACAGCCAGCGAGACGCCGAGGGTCGCGTTCGCGCCGAGTTTTGATTTATTATCCGTACCATCAAGGTCGATCATCATCGCGTCAATGGCGCGCTGATCAGAGGCTTCAAAGCCATAGAGCGCATCAGCGAGTGTTGTGTTGACGTTCTGAACCGCCTTAAGAACGCCCTTGCCACCGTAACGTTTGCCGCCATCGCGAAGCTCTACGGCTTCATAGGCTCCGGTGGACGCCCCCGATGGCACAGCCGCACGGCCAAATGCGCCGTCTTCAAGCAGGACTTCGACTTCGACGGTTGGATTACCGCGGCTGTCAAGGATTTCACGGGCGAATAGATGTTCAATAGTGGCCATATCAGGGTCTTTCTTTGGTATTTGGCATTGCCTTAGGAATTAAAGACAAAAAAATAGGCCGAAGCAAATGCCGGCCTATTTGATATTCGTGTTGCAGAACCTAATCTTTAGGCTGCAGGATTTGACGTCCGCGATACATGCCAGACTTCAGATCAATGTGGTGCTGACGGCGAAGCTCGCCGCTATCTTTGTCTTCAACATAATTTACTGCAGACAGGGAGTCATGTGAGCGGCGCATGCCGCGACGTGAATTAGAAATTTTACTCTTTGGGACCGCCATAACGGATCTCCTATAATTCGATTGCGGCAATGCCGCCGGAAAGTTGACGCGTCCTATGCCATCCGCGCGCGCAGTGCAAGTGGCCTGTGGACAAATTTATCAGTCCCATACCTCTAAATCCACATTTTCAGAGACATGATGATAACTATGCCAGCCAGATATTGGGACAAGCTGAGTAAACTTATAAAACGATAGTCTGTTAAACTAAGCGGCTTTGAACTTTCGCCGCTTTAATAAACCCAGCAAATAATGGATGCGGTTTAAACGGCCGCGACTTGTATTCCGGGTGATATTGAACACCAATATACCACGGGTGGTCCGGAATCTCTACAATTTCCGGCAAAACGCCATCCGGCGATAAGCCTGAGAATTTCAGGCCCGCAGCCTCTAATCGCTCCATATAATCAATATTGACTTCGTAGCGGTGACGATGACGTTCTTCGATCATCGTTGAGCCGTAAACTTCAGCCACCAGTGAGCCTTCACTTAGCGCAGCAGGATATGCGCCCAAACGCATTGTTCCGCCAAGGTCGCCCTCGCCTTCGCGTTTCAGGCGTTCATTGCCCTTCGTCCATTCTGTCATCAGGCCAACGACATTTTCGCCGCTGACTTCTTCAAATTCAGATGAGGTGGCATCTTTGATACCAGCCATATTGCGCGCTGCCTCAATAACCGCCATTTGCATTCCAAGGCATATGCCAAAATATGGAACGCTATGTTCACGCGCAAATTGCGCGGCGCGTATTTTACCTTCGGAGCCGCGATATCCAAACCCGCCCGGCACAAGAATGCCGTGCAAGCCTTCAAGATGAATGAGCGCGTCATCCCCCTCAAACATATCTGATTCCAGCCATGTAATGTTGACTTTGACTTCATTGGCGATGCCGCCGTGAACCAAGGCCTCTGTGAGGGATTTATAGGCATCTGGCAAAACCGTATATTTGCCCACGACGCCAATATTCACTTCACCATCAGGATTGGCCAGCGAGTCAGAAATGCCTTCCCAGCGTGATAATTCTGCGGCGGGCGCATCTTCAATTCCAAAATGCTGTAATACGGCATCATCCAATCCTTCAGCGTGATATGCCAATGGCACATCATAAATCGAGCGAGCATCAAGTCCTTGGATAACAGCCGATTCGCGTACATTACAGAAACGACCAATTTTCGCGCGGTCACCATCGCTGATTTCACGGTCGGCGCGGCATAGCAAAATATCCGGCTGAATGCCGATAGAGCGAAGTTCTTTCACGCTATGCTGCGTTGGTTTCGTTTTCATCTCACCGGCGGCTGCGATGAACGGCAGTAAGGTCACATGCATGAAACAGGTTTGGCGCGGCGGGAGCTCTTGGGAGAGCTGTCTTAACGCCTCAAAAAACGGTAGGCCTTCAATATCCCCGACCGTACCGCCGACTTCGCAGAGTACAAAATCAACATCGCCCGCATCAGAAAGCACGAAGTTTTTGATCTCATTGGTCACATGCGGAATGACTTGAACAGTTGCGCCTAAATAGTCACCGCGCCGCTCTTTTTCGATAATATTTTTGTAGATTCGTCCCGTCGTAATATTATCGCCTTGAGTGGCGGACACGCCAGTAAAGCGCTCATAATGGCCCAAATCGAGATCTGTTTCAGCCCCGTCATCCGTTACATAGACTTCGCCATGTTGATAGGGGCTCATTGTGCCCGGATCGACGTTCAAATAGGGATCAAGCTTGCGTAAACGAACTTTGTAACCGCGCGCCTGCAAAACAGCGCCCAATGCGGCAGAGGCCAAGCCTTTGCCGAGCGATGATACGACACCGCCTGTAATAAAAATATAACGTGGCATAGCCATCCCGAATTAGCCGAAGATGGCGGGACGTTTATTCGTCGTCGCCGGACTCCGGTGTTGTGTCAGTTGCTTCAGCAGCCTCTTCAGGCTCTGTTGTCGCCGCAGCATCGGTCTCTATTTCAGGAGTTTCCGACTGCGCCGCATCAGGATCAATTACGTCAGCGTTCGGGATTTGGTTATTATCGGAATCGACGGGCTGCACAACCCCTACTTCACCCTCAGCACCCTCGGTAAATGAAGTATTTGGGTTTTCGATGGCAAAAAATACAGATAGCGCGATACAATTCAGAATAAATAGCGTGCCCAGAATCGTTGTGGCCTTCGTCACAGCATTGGCTGAGCTGCGTCCACTCATAAGACCGCCGCCTCCGCCGCCCCCGCCAATACCAAGCGCGCCGCCTTCGGAGCGTTGAATAAGGATGAGGCCGATAAGCACGATGCAGATCAAAACCTGAATAATCAGAAGAACGGTTGTCATAATGAAGTCCCAGCGACCATCAGGTCGTCAATGTCAATTTAAGCGCGCTCGTTAACGTATATGCCGCGCCTTCGCTAGGGGGTATATGTGGATTTGTTTGCGCAAGCGCAAGTGAGCCTCGGGATTATCCTTGCTCGCGCATCAAGCGGGACTTTTGACGGTTCCACTCCCGTTTTTTGACATTATCCCGTTTATCAGAGTGCGTTTTACCTACGCCGACCCCAATAAGCAGTTTCACAAACCCGCTATCGTTGAAGTACATTTTCAGCGGCACAATGGTGCGCCCCTTGCGTTGCCGCTCTATAATGAGCTTGGCAATTTCGCGTTTCTTGAGCAGTAATTTACGGGGCCGCGTTGGCAAGTGGTTGAACTGACTGGCGGGGGCATAGATAGGGATATTGGCATTTACGAGCACGATCTCCCCATTTTCGACGCCAACATAGCCCTCTGCGATATTTGCCTTACCCTCACGCAGAGCCTTTACCTCAGTCCCAACGAGACTGATTCCGGCTTCAAATGTGTCTTCGATGTCATATTCAAAGCGGGCGCGGCGATTTTGCGCGATCAGCTTGTTATTATCATCGGATTTTTTCTTTTTTGCAGCCATCTTAGACAGACACACCCGCGCGGCGTATTGCAGCTTTCACAGCTATCTTCGTCTCATCACGGCAAGGCGTCATGGGCAGGCGCACTTCCGTGCCCATCTTTCCCAAGACCGATAAAGCGTATTTGGCAGGAGCAGGACTCGGATCAAGGAACAAATCCTTATGCAACCGATCAAGCGTGTCGTGGATTTTGCGCGCCTTCACATAGTCACCCGATAGCAAAGCGTTATGGAACGCTGCATATTTGACGGGCGCGACATTCGACCCCACAGAGATACAGCCTTTACCGCCATGAACGCTATGCGCCAAAGATGTCGGATCATCACCGGATAGTTGAATGAAATCTTCACCGCAGCGGTCAAGTAAACCCGTGACACGCGAAATATCGCCTGTCGCATCTTTGCAGCCAATGACTGTCGGCAATTTAGATAAGCGGCCCATTGTATCATTTGTGATATCAACGACGCTGCGACCCGGGATATTGTACACAATCACTGGAATATCAACGGCTTGGCTAATCGCTTTAAAGTGCTGAAAAATACCTTCTTGGCTAGGTTTGTTATAATATGGCGTAACAATTAGCGCAGCATCCGCGCCAAGTTCTTTCGCGTGACGCGCATAGCGGATCGAAACCGTCGTTTCATTTGAACCCGCCCCAGCAATAACAGGGACGCGCCCCGCAGCCGCTTCGACGCACAGGCCAATAACACGCTTATGCTCTTCATCGGATAATGTCGCTGATTCTCCGGTTGTGCCGCAGGGCACGAGGCCATGCGTGCCGGACTCGATCTGCCAATTGACGAAATCCCCAAAAGCCTGCTCATCAACTTTGCCATCCTTAAATGGCGTAACCAGTGCGGTAAGTGAGCCTTGGATTTTATGTGATGTCGTCATGTTTACCTCATTGCAGCGGAGTCTATGTTTTAGGGCCGCTATTTTTGCAGCGTCATAGCTTTCTTTCATTGCCCTATGCAAGCCATGCGGTAGAGTTAAAAAATGCAAACGGCCCGATTCATATTTAAAATGTCATATGCCCTGCGGTTATGCGTTTTGACTATGGCGGCATTAGGACTGTTTCATGCACAAAGCATGGCAGAGACACCTGTGCCGCGTATCAAGCCTGCGGCGTCAAATACCTCACAGATTCTGTCTCAGGATGATGCAAAATATCTCCGCCTCGGCATGCGCTCAGCACAGCGCAATAGCTGGTCTGATGTTGCGCGCTATCACGGCCGTATCAAGGACCCCGTCGCCAAAGACATTCTGGCGTGGCGTATGGCAGTGCGCACAAATAATTTATCCCTAAACCAAATGAAAAACCTGATCAGCAGACAGCCTGATTGGCCTTACATGATCACTATACGGGCCAAGGCGGAAAAGATGATGTTTGACAATCCTCTGTCAGCTTCAGAAACGCTGGATTGGTTTAACGCTTTACCTGCGCCCTATAATGAGCCCGCATCCGGCGAAGGACGCGCCGTGTTGGCCCGTGCTTATTTTCAGCGTGGTGATGATCTGAACGGTAAAGCTTGGTTAGAGAAAGCATGGCGCGATTCGCGCTTAACGCGGGATCGACAAAAGACACTCTTTAGCCAGTATAAAAACAAGCTTACGCGCGAAGACCATGCGGCCCGCGCCGACCATCTTATCTGGCTGGGGTCGCGCTATTATAGCAGCGCGCAGGCCCTACTACCCCATATGAGCACTGCGGATCGTAAATTGATGGATGCCCGGATGCGAGTTGGGGCAAATCGCTCCGGCATGGACAATGCCATCAAAGCCCTCACTCCGGCGCAGACCAAAGATACAGGCCTATTATTTGAGCGGGCGCGGTGGCGACGCAAGCGCAAAGACAAGACTTACGCCCTGCCTGTCTATCTGGATATTCAGCAGCCTGCCTCAACCGAAAAAGGGCGCGACCGCCTTTGGACGGAACAAAAGATCATGGCCTATTGGCTCATATCTGAAAAAGAATATCGCAAAGCTTATGACGTCATTCGCCCGCATGGCATGACGCGCGGCGCGGATTTTGCTGAGGCTGAATTTTTGTCGGGGTGGTTATCTCTTAGAAAACTGAACAATGCAAAACAGTCAAAAGAGCACTTTGATCGTCTTCGTAACGGCGTGCGAACGCCTGTATCTGTATCTCGCGCGGCCTATTGGCAAGGCCGCGCAGAAAGCGCGATGGGGCTCCCTTCTGCGCAGGTGCGCTTTGCCGAGGCTGCACGTCACCCCAATACATATTATGGCCAGCTCGCGATTGAAGAGACGTCCGGCGGCCTCGCTTATATCACCCTTCCCCCGGAAGGTGACGGCGCTGCGCTTCGAGATCAATTCGAGGCCAAACCCATTGTGCGCGCGCTGCGGATTATTGGAGAGACAGGCGATGAACGGGTGTTTCGTCAGTTCTCATTTCACTTTGATGATCAAATCACGACCTCTGATGAATTAACCCTGCTGGCAAAGCTCGCCAAAGATTATGTCTTTTACGCGCCCGCGGTGCGCGCCGCAAAACTTGGCGGAAATGTCGGGCCGATATTGACGGAAAGCTCCTATCCTATCCCGGCCGTTATCACGGACCTTGGCCCGGAATTTGACATTCCCTACGTCTTTGCCATCGCCCGCCAAGAGAGTGAGTTTGCGGTCGGCGCAATCAGCCACGCCAATGCTTATGGCATGATGCAAATGATCAATGCGACCGCAAAGGAAACAGCGCGCAGACACCGCATTCGCTATTCGAAAAGCCGTCTGACGTCGGATCAAGAATATGCGGCGCGCCTCGGCGCCTTACACATCAATGACCTACTTGAACGCTTTGACGGTAATTACATTATGGTTGCCGCAGCCTATAATGCTGGCCCGCACCGCGTAAAGCAGTGGGTGAAAAAATATGGGGATCCGCGAGACCCCAATGTTGACGCCATTGATTGGGTCGAAAGCTTGCCATTTTCGGAAACGCGCAACTACATCATGCGCGTCATGGAAAACCATCAAGTTTACAAAGCGCGGCTTAATAATGATCAGTCTGAGCTGACTTTAAAACGAGATTTGGCGCGCAGAT
>CALKXN010000255.1 GCA_938003555.1 uncultured Robiginitomaculum sp.
TGGGGGTTCTCGAACCGCATGCTTGATACGGCCGGCATTATGGGCAGCTTTATCTAAGGTCAAATTTTGCCGCATAGGTTCTATGCGGTAAAATTTTTCTGCTTTCCTGACCATTTCCTATAGACTTATCTCTACCGCCAAGGGCAGGAGAGATCATGGATTATTCAATCAGCTTTGCCGATATGCTCGGCGCTATGTCCCAAACTGATGAGGGCTGGACAACTGCTGTGCCGCAAAGCTGGCGGCAAGGCCGCACCTGTTATGGTGGTCTGACCACGGGCTTAGCTTACGGCGCGGCGATCGCCACATTTTCCGATCTGCCGCCGCTGCGCAGCGCGCTGGTTAATTTCACAGGCCCGGTCGGCGAAGCGCCGCTCTTTAAAGCCACCCTGCTCCGCCAAGGTAAAAGCCTGACCACGATAAATGTGGATGTCTTTAGCGACGGAAAATTAGGCGCGCGCGTCATCTTTGCATTTGGCACGGCCAGAGACAGCGTGATCGCCAAAAGTCTGCCAATCACACCACCCCCAAAACCGCTTGAAAAATTCAAACGGTTCACGCCAAAATTAGTTGAGCCATTGGTTCCCAACTTCTTCTTACATTTCGAGACCCGCCTCATTGATGGCCACCGCCCCATGGCCGGAAAAGGCGATGGCTATATTTACGCGGCTTCGCGCCACAAAGATGACGCCTCACGCAAAGGGATGGCCGGCCTGTTGGCACTGGCAGATGTACTCCCGCCCGCAGCCCTGCCCATGACCCGCAAAATTGGCGCGGTCAGCTCCGTCAATTGGATGATCAATATTTTGACGGATGATATTTCAACGCGCGATGGATGGTGGCTCGTGGATACAAAACTGCACGGCGCAGGCGATGGATATAGCAGTCAGCCGATGAATGTCTGGGACGCAAATGGCCGCCCAGTCATTCAGGCCCTGCAAAATGTGGCCTTATTCCTCTAAGCCCGCCTGCAACATTCTGTCTCACAATCTTCACTTTCGAATGATGTTTAAATAATCTATACAATAACGCATGAGCGTTTGGTCTGATTATCCGATATTTCTAGCGATTGCCGAAAGCGGCAGCTTAACAGCTGCAGGCAATAAATTAGGCATTAGCCAGCCCACAGCAGGGCGCAGATTACGCGCCCTCGAAGACGCGCTGGGCGGGGCCTTGGTTCGCAAATCTGATGGCGCGCTCGTGCCAACACAATTTGGCGAAGATGTACTCAAACACGTCAAACGCATGAATGACGAAGCCGCCGCGATTTCGCGGCGCAGCGCTACGCTCGAAGATAACCTAGCTGGCCCAATCCGTATTAGCGCCTCCCAAGGCTTGGGTGATTTTTGGCTCCCTTTGGCGATGCGTGAATTTTCGCTGCAATATCCTGATATTCTTATTGATATAAATGTTGATTTTCGCCCCGCAAACCTGGCCCAACGCGAAGCCGATATTGCCCTGCGCTGGCTGTCCCCCGGAACGCAAAATAGCGTCATAGGGCGCAAAGTCGTCTCCTGTGGATTTGGACTCTATGCCTCCAAAGATTATATCGCGAAACACGGCGCGCCCAAATCCGTATCCGAGCTGCCAGATCATGATGGCTGCCGCGTGCTGACCGACGGCGATGAGCTGATGTGGAAATATAGCTCGCTGGACGGGGATTTCTCGCCTATGCGCTGCGTCATCCAAAGCGATAGTATTGGCGCGCATATTACCTCCATTGCCAGCGGATATGGTATTGGTATCCTCGCCCATGGCGCCGTGACGGAT
Organism: uncultured Robiginitomaculum sp.; assembly: GCA_938003555.1. Classification (GTDB taxonomy): domain Bacteria; phylum Pseudomonadota; class Alphaproteobacteria; order Caulobacterales; family Maricaulaceae; genus Robiginitomaculum. The sequence goes on from CALKXN010000255.1 coordinate 1,771, forward strand.
GTACCCAACCTTGTCGCGGTTCTGCCCGAAATCAATCACAGCGCAGACCTTTGGGTCGTGGCCCATGAAGACCTGCGCAAGAGTAAACGTATGCGGGCTTGTTTTGATTATCTCGTCGAGGCGCTGCGCCGCGACGAACAGCACCTGTCCATAGGCGCGCCGTCAGCTTTCCCTGGATTTGGCGACGTACATATAAACAGGCTGCGCGCCCGAGCTGACGCGGCTGAATAGAGCGCCCTTCCCCTCTTGCATCGCGCGGCTCTGCCCGCTATAGGCGCGTCATTCGCGCGGGCGACCCTTTAACGCAAACCCGTGGACTTTATGGAGAAATGGCATGAAAGCCGATATACACCCTGATTATCACGAAATCACAGTCGTCATGGTTGACGGCACGGAATATAAAACACGCAGCACTTATGGCAAAGAAGGCGCTGTTCTAAAGCTCGACATCGACAGCAAGACCCATCCAGCATGGACGGGCGGCGACGGCAAATTGCTTGATCGCGGCGGTCGTGTTTCCCGCTTTAAAGACAAATTTGCAGGTTTTGGCGTCTAAGCCAAAATCGCAGTTTCGTTTCAAACCCGCCCTTTGTGGCGGGTTTTTTGTTGGCGTTTAAAGTGGTGTCAAATCTGAAATTGTCACGCTAATATTGTCTTGGATGACAGAGCCAAAGGCTTCGGCTAGAAAATGGGCTTTATTCTCCTTGGCATAAGGGATCCCATTTGGCGCAAGAGCGCAATTCCGCTCGACTTTCATCGCCTTTATTTTCAAAACGAGTTTAACTTTTATGGGTTTGGTCAACCAAAAGTGTAAGCGCATAATATTTAGATCAGGCTTGGACAACGTAAGCTCGCCAGCCATACTCTTGCGCATCTTTTTTGACATATCCTCAGTATCACCCGAGGCCAATGACTCCACATCGCTCATATCAATAGCGACGACAGCTTCAGTCTCATTCTCGCGCACAATCTTTAGGCCGTCATCATTTTGAATGTCGCTAAGATCACCGCCACTGACGCACCAAAAGTCTTCAATTACGGTCTGATCAAGAGTCTCTTTTTCAAGTGCAAGAATTTGCATTTGGGCGTCTTCGGGAAAGTCTTCAAATCGGCCTTCAATATAGGATACCCTAGCGCCCGCTGAAGCCTTCGGATTCACACGATACTGGCCGGAAAATGTGATGACTTCATCGCCCTCGCGCGTGTCTTGATTGATCGTCACAAGGTAACGATAAGGTATGGAGGTCGGCGCGACTATTTTTGAAGCATCAGACTTTGAGCTACGCTCGAGCAATGTTTGAATGTCTTGAGCGGCCACCGAAAGACTCCCTAATGCTATTAAGGCCACACTCAGAATAAGTTTCAACATCGTCCTTATTATCTCCATGTCAAAGGCACCCATATCGGAAGAGATATATACTTTATTCGGCAATAGGTCATGTATCTATCCCGTAAGGATGTCTCGCGCCTGTTTCATCCCCGCTTCACGCCATCCGTTTCGCGTTCACGAGCAGCAATAATTCCGCCGCCGCTTTGGCATCACAGAGCGCGCGGTGATGGGAACTCAGTTCAATCTCATATGCGGCGCAGAGAGTCTTTAGGCCGTAGCTTTTGTGGCCGGGATAGAAGCGGCGCATAGAGGCGACGGTGCAGATTTTGGGAAATTGGAAATATTGGCCGAGACGTTCATATTCCATCGCGATAAAGCCATAATCAAAATTAACATTATGCGCGGCGAAAATCGCGCCCTCCATGAAGCCCGCAAACTCTTCGGCGATTTGCGAGAAAAGCGGCGCGCCCGCGACCATATTGTCGTGGATGCCCGTGAGCTTCGTAATAAAGGGCGGGATAGGGCGTTGAGGGTTTATCAGGCTTGACCACTCATCAACCACTTGGCCGCCGCGCAGTTTCACCGCGCCGATTTCCGTAATGCGGTGCGCGCCGGGGCGCCCGCCTGTTGTTTCAATATCGACCACGACATAATCTTGGTCCGGATCAACGATCCAATTGACCCGCGCGACATCAACAGTGAACCCTGCGCGGCGAAGCTGTTGTAATCGGGTGAGTTGATTACGGCGCAAAACATCGCCTTCGGCTTTAATCTCAACAAAGCGTAGCGTGTCGGATGTGTGCAGCATGAGATCCGGAAATCCGTCGCGTGTATTTTTCCAGTCTTTGGCCATGGCCCGTAAAATTTGCGCGCAGCTTGGCCCGGCCAAATTGATCATAGGCCGCAGATTATCCAACAGAGTAGAACTCCAGCGGAAAATGGCATTCCCTTGGCCGTAATGATGGGTCAGTTCGCGCAGCAGTAAAGACAGCGCGCTGTCCGGATCGTTAAAGGTCTCAAGCCGCGATTCGATCTCATCTGTGTGGCGATCATAAAATGTACCCCGCTTGAGATCCGCGGGCACCCGGTCAAAGGCGCTATGCAGGCCTGTCGCCTGCTGCCCAAACAATAGCGGCCAGAATGTAAGCCCAAATAAAGCCCGCCACGGCGCGTTTTCCGCGCGGCTTACCGTGAAACCCGTTTCGCGGTAATGATAAGCAGCCGCGCGCTCGGGTGTATTACGAAAGGCTTCATCCAGCGTAATGACCTCTGCCTCGCGCAGAATATCTGTCATCAGGGAGGTGCGTTTTCCGTCATATTTTCGCGCGTAAAAGTCAGACGCAAAGATCAACTCATCATCACTGCCGGGGTGATCAATCAATGTTTCCAGCCGTGATTTCACCCAATCTTTGTCGCCGCGCTTGTAACGCAGGCGCACGACGCGTTCATTACAAAGCGGCGCATCAGAGCGCCTATATAAGGACAGCGCCGTCTCTATATCGCCAAGCTGTTCCGACAGGCCGCCAAGTTTTTGCAAAAGTTTGTCCCGCGCGGCTTCGGCCCCCGCTTCAAGCGGGGCGGGCCACTGCGCGACGCAATCAATTAATTGCGCCGTTTGCGCCGCGCAGCCCTGTTTGAAATCATAGAGCGCGCGAGCGTAAAAATATGAGGCCTTCGCCGTCTTAACATCTTCAAAGCGCGCGCCATATTCATCACCCCAATCAGGCGCGCGGCGCAGACCTAAATCACGAAGCGTAAAAGACTGTAAGTTCGGCGTAATTTTTCCAAAATATAAAAAAAGAATATAATCCAGCGCCTCCATGCGCGCCTGCGCAATCCAACTCGGCGCGATAGACAGATCGTCAAAATTTATATGATGCAGAGCGGCATCAATCAAAACAGCCTTCTTCCAGCTTTTTTTAAAGCTGCCCTGCGGCATCGCCTCTGTCATCAACGCAGCCAAATCCGGTTTTGTCAAACCGGAAAGATAAGCTTCAAAATCTTGGGACTGTAGATTTGTAATAAACCCTTCACCGCGCAGCAAAGCGGCTTGCGCTCTGATGTCTTCAATTTCATCATAACGCAAACGGGCCACATCAAAGACGTGTCCCTTGCGCCCCGCCAGCCGCGCATAAAGACAGCGCGCATGATCGGGGAGCGCCGCAAAGCGCGTTAAAAAATCTTTCGCCGCGGCGTCTAAACACCCGCCATATATCTGGCGCATTTGAGACAGCATCGCATCAAAATTTGTTAAATAATAATAGACGGGTAAATCGGGAAGCGTGCGTGCCGCCCGCACGCGGCGCGGGCCAATGCGGGCTTTTATCGCGAGAGGTGTTATGAGGGCGTCATCTGACATAAGCCAGAACGAATAAAGAACATATAGATTTGCGTCAAGCGCGCTGCGTCGCCTTACTGCAAATCTTTCTTGGCCGGCGGCGTGGCCTGCAGGGTATATAATTCCATCAAACCGATCAAAAGCTTGCGGCGCTCCTCGTGGCCCGCCGCTTCTAATAGGCTTTGTTTATCCTGCGCGCCAAAGGGGCTGATCATCGTCGTTTGATCGACGAGACGGTCCATCGAAATGGATGACAAACCCTCCCAATCCACTTGCACGCCAAGGGATTTTGCAAAGCTCTTCATTGCAACGGTCAAGCGCGCCCGTTCAGCGCTCGATTCTGTCATTGATGTTGGCATGATTTGCGCCGCGTGGATTTCAATATCCTCGGCATGGTCATCATAGCTGACTTGGGCTTGGCGATATGGCGTGTCTACATCGCGCTCTCCGGTGACGGTAAAGCGTTTTAGCCCGACAAGCGTAATGATGTAGCGCCCGTCATCCGTTTCGCTAAATTGACGAAGCCGTGCCAGCGTTCCTGTCTGCGATAAAGCAGGTTTATGGCTCTGCGCCTTCACGCCATCTACAGCATATTGCGGCTGCACCATTCCAATCAAACGCTGCCCTTTCAAGGCATCATCAATCATATTTAAATAGCGCGGCTCAAAAATATTGAGCGGCAATTCACATCCGGGTAAAACGACAGTGCCGCCCAGCGGAAAAACAGGGATCGTTTGCGGCGACAAGCGGCGCGCCAAAGATTTCATATGTGTACTCATGAAACTTTATACGCGGCAAAAGAATATAAGTTCAATCCCTATTCAGTCTTTAAGGTCACAAAATCCAATGAGCCATCATCCACGGGGGCCAGCAAAAGCGCTTTATTTTCCAAATAAGTTTGATGATTAATCCAGGGGTCTTTATCGCCTTGGCGCGGAGACGCGTCGATGGCGCGCAGCACATATCCAGAATTAAATTCCCCCATAAAGGGCAGGCCGGGCATGGCGGATTGCTGCGCCGCGGTCAGAGCCGGCACAGCGTAATCCGCGCCTGTCTCTTGTAGCTTTGCCAAAATATTACAGACATAGCGCGCCTGCAACTCTACCCGAAGCGTATAGCTGGCTGTGAGCGTGCCAGATGACAATGCGGCATTCGGAATATTAGAAAGCATGCAGCCTTTGTAAATATAGTGATCCGGCAAATTTACGGCTTTGCCATCGACGCTAAATTTGGCCTCGCCGAGCATAACAATATTTAACCCCGTTGCGGTGACGATAATATCGGCGGGCAAATGCGTGCCATCCTCAAGCTCAATTCCATCTTGGGTAAAGCGCTTGATATGGCCCGTTTCAATATCGGCTTTACCCGCTTTGATTTGGGTGAATAGATCGCCATTGGGCGAGAAGCATATGCGCTGCGTGGCAGGCGGATAGGACGGGCGCAAATGTTTGGCAATGTCAAAGTCCTCGGGCAAAAGCGCGCGCGCTTTTTTCTCAAACAGTTCACGCGTCTGAACGGGGTATTTGAGCGCGCGGCCAATTTTAAAGCGCTCGAGGAAAATATTCTTTTTGCGGATCAAGCGGTAAGCCCATTTTTCAGGCAACACTTTCATCAGTTTTTGCGCGAGCGGGTCATAGTCCTTATCGGGGAAAATATAGCTCGGGCTACGCTGCAGCATGGTGACATGTCCGGCCCCCTGCTCGGCCATAGACGGCACGAGCGTCACCGCCGTCGCGCCGGATCCAATGATCACAACGCGCTTGTCTTTATAATCCAAGTCCTGCGGCCAATCTTGGGGATGGATGATCTGCCCGCCAAAAGCGGCTTCTTCGGGGAAGTCAGGGCGATAGCCTGCATCATAGCTATAATATCCCGCGCAGCTTTGCAGCCATCTGCAGGTGACCTGTTTGCTTTCTCCCTGCGCGCGCTCAAGCGTCACGGTCCACAGCGCTGTTTCTGTCGAGAAATCGGCCGACACCACCCGCCAGCCAAAACTGATTTTATCAACCAGATTATAGTCGCGCGCCGTCGCCTCAATATAGTCCAATATATGCGCGCCGGGAGAGATGGATTTATCATCCACCCATGGCCGAAATTCATAGCCGTAAACATGCATATTACTATCGCTGCGAATGCCGGGATAGCGAAACAAATCCCACGTCCCGCCCATACGCTCGCGCATCTCAATAATTTGTAGCGACATATCAGGGAGCTTGGTGGCCATGTGGCACGCCGTACCAATGCCCGACAGCCCCGCGCCAATAATTAAAATATCCGTATGATCCAGCATGACGTCCCCATATGTTTTCTTTGATTATGGAGCGATGAGTAAGCGCGGGCAAGTCATGGCGGCGCATAACGGTTATTCAGGGGGAGGAAACTCGCAGCCTAAAATCTAAACTGACTTGTCCAAACGACATTGAAATGAAGCGCCGTGCTTGTACATTAACTCTCGACCAGACGTCCCGCTGCCGCATCATATTTTTCTCGGGCCTTATCTATCTTTGCGAGATTGTTAAGAGACCAGTGCCCGATTGCGCTGACAGGCTCGCGAAATGACTCCCCCATCGCAGTTAAGTTATATTCGACTTTGGGCGGGATCGTTGGATATTGAGTCCGATTTACTAGGCCATCACGTTCCAGCTTTTTCAGTGTCAGACTTAGCATCCGCTGTGAAATCCCCAAATTTCGTTTTAATTCGTTGAACCGCAATGTACCGTATTCGGAAAGCGATATAATCACGAGCACGCTCCAACGGTCGCCGACGCGGGTGAGAACTTCGTTGATCCGTTCGCAATCTGGGCATTTTTCGCGCTTTAACATATCGGTTCCCTTTCTGTGACCAAGGGTCATTGATGTGCCTACTTGTGTAAGCAAATAGTTTTAAATAGATAGTCAGTAACAAATACATACCTTGACTTTTAACCCTGCACAATAGGATGAACAAATGACTGATAAGACTTTACTCGAGCAGTTAATCTGGCGTTATGCGACGAAGAAAATGGATCCTTCAAAGGCCGTCCCGCAAGACAAGGTCGATATTATTGTCGAGGCCATTCGGATGGCGCCCACATCAAGCGGCACGCAACCTTTTGAACTTTTCGTTGTGACTAATCCGGAAATACGCAGTGAAATTTGCAAAGCGGCCAGCGATCAAACACCCGTAACGGATGGCTCACATCTTTTGGTTTTTGCCGCTTGGGATACATATACCGAAGCGCGCATTGATGAAGTGGCGCAGCTTAATATTGATGCGCGCGGGGACTTGCCACTCATCGGTCAATATTATGGAAACCTCAAAGCCAATTACGTTCCCCGTGATGCAGAGATCAATTATGCTCATGCCGCTCGCCAAGCTTATATCGCTTTGGGCATTGCCATGGTGGCTTGCGCTGAGCAGGAAGTGGACAGCACCCCGATGGAAGGGTTTGATCCTGCACAGGTCGATGAAATATTAGGTTTAAAAGCGCGCGGACTTCGCTCCGTTGTTCTTCTGCCCTTGGGATATCGTGATCCGACTGGCGATTGGCTCTTACCTATGGGCAAAGTGCGTAAGTCGCTCGAGACAATGGTGACGCATATCGACTAACTGTCCCGGCAAATATCCATCAATACATGTCTAACCGAAGCGAGGGGCCGCTTTGGGACAGATGGAGTTCACGCCCAGCGCTCCCCCAATAAAAAACCCCGCTGCGGGAGCGGGGTTAATTAAAGCTGTGGGAGCAGCCGGCGCTGCGAGGCGCCCTGTAATTTAAAGCGCTATGCGCTCATGCGGTCTTTTGCTGGATCGCGCAGAACATAGCCGCGGCCCCAAACTGTTTCGATATGATGCTCGCCGCCAGTTGCTGCCGCGAGTTTCTTGCGCAGCTTACAAATAAAGACGTCGATGATTTTTAGCTCAGGCTCGTCCATGCCGCCATAAAGGTGGTTCAGGAACATTTCTTTGGTCAGGGTCGTGCCCTTGCGCAATGAAAGAAGCTCTAGCATTTGGTATTCTTTGCCCGTCAGGTGAACGCGGTGCTCAGCGACTTCAACCGTCTTGGCATCAAGGTTCACAGCAATGTCGCCCGTTGTGATAACGCTTTGCGCGTGACCTTTGGAGCGGCGCACAACAGCGTGGATGCGCGCAATCAGCTCGTCTTTGTGGAACGGCTTGGTCATATAGTCATCAGCGCCAGTGCCGAGGCCGCGCACTTTCGTGTCGATGTCGGATGTGCCGGACAGAATAAAGATCGGTGTATTGACCTTGGCCATGCGTAATGTCTTGAGAACGTCAAATCCGGGCATATCCGGAAGATTCAGGTCAAGCAGGATGATATCGTAGTCATAAAGTTTGCCGAGATCGACGCCCTCTTCTCCGAGATCCGTTGTATAGGTGTTAAAGCCTTCGCTCTTGAGCATCAGTTCGATACTCTGAGCGGTCGCCATATCATCTTCGATAAGTAGTACCCGCATATTTGCCCTCCCAGGCGAATCAGTTCCCGTAAATCACGGTTCATGGTTAATAGAAATCTAGGCCTACGTGAATCCCGTAAATCAACTGTTAACGCTGTTAACTCTTTTTTTTGTCACATTGCCCCAATTTGAGCCAATCGCAGTCAAATCTGGGCTGAAAAAAACTTATCCACGTTTACGAGACCGTAATCTTGATGAGGTAAACCTATCCTCAATGGGAAAACCCACTCGCCAATATAGGCGAACATAATGGATGGTAGGTAATTATAATGACAAGCTCAATGGATAGAAGCGTGCGCAATACACGTTTTGCGATTGCGGATTTACAGAAACGTATCTCAGTACTCGAAGCGACCCGCAACGATCTTTCACGTCAAATGACAAAATTAGTCGAGAGCGTCCCTGAGGACGAAATCGACGCCAATGCCGAACGTGAAGGCTATGTGGCTTATGGCTCATATGCGAAATCCGTGATTGAGCGGAAAAGCAATTTGCGCAAAACGCTGAGCGATATTGAAGCGCAAGCCGGAAATCTCGGCGAAGAGCTGCGTATGGCCCTCGACGCATTGGATAGCTTTGAACGCGTCCGTGCCCGTCAAATGGCGGCTAAAGCCGAAAAAGCGCTTAAGCGCGCATAAGCGGAGCGGCCTTAAGGGCCTTCACACTTTCAGAATATCACTGCGCGGGAAAGCGCAGTTGCAGGCGGCGCTCTTTGCGCGGCGCAGATAGCTATGGTTAAGTCACGGGGAGCGACACATGAAAATTTTAGGATATATTGCCGGAGCAGCAATCGCGATTGGCATCGTGAATGTCCAAACCGGGTCATCAGAAAAGGCTGAAGCGGTTTTTGAGCTAAATGCCGAACAATCTTCATTTCGAAAAAGCTGTGTCTCTACCCTCAGCGCCAATGATATGAAATTTGCCGAAGGCGCGAATAAAAATAATGGCTGCGCGTGTATGGCCAAAGTCATTGAAGAAAAATCAGGCGGCGAAGCTGTAAATTACAAATTTTACGGCGAAGTTTTTGACGTTTTCGTTCGAACAAAAAAATATGACACAGATGGGTCGGAAATGTTCACGAAATTCTCCGGCCTCAGTGAAAAATATGACATGACACTTATGGATGTCGCTGACGGCGCACTCGCTGCGGGCGAAGCTTTGGGGGTCTGCGGTGAGCGCAAAGCCGTCAAGCAGCGCATGAAACAAAATGCGGCCTCTGCGGGCGCGGCGCCGTCCCAATGCGCCTCAATGACAGATGCGCAAAAGGTCAAAGCGCGCAAAACATATGCGAGCCATGGATATAAATTTGATGAGACAACCTGCATGGGCGTTAAAGCCGAAGATGCAGCTTCATCTACGCCAAACCTGCGCCGCTAAATCTTTCAATCCAATCTGCGCAGATTTTTCTTTTTTATAGCGACCTCGCCCCCAATATATTTATGATAGGCCGTAAGTGATCTATCATAAGGGGACGGCATGTCGCAAAGCAGCGCCATTTTAATTACATTGCTGGTTTATATGCTCGCTCTGGCGGGCATAGGTCTATGGAGCAGTCGCCGCATTAAGGGCGAGAGTGATTTTTTTCTGGCCGGGCGCGGCCTCGGCGCAATTAGCGCGGGCCTGTCCTATGCCGCCTCAACAAGTTCCGCTTGGGTGCTGCTGGGGTTTACCGGCATGGTCTATACGCAGGGCATGGTCGCGTTGTGGCTCGTGCCAGGGATATTTGCCGGCTATGTTCTAACGTGGCTTGTCATTGGCCCGCGCCTCAATGCAGACGCGGCCACACACAGCCATATTACAATTCTTGATTTCCTCGCCCAAGGCGTCAGTCCGATGTGGGCGCGCCGCATCGCGATTGCGGGCGCGATGATGATCCTGTTTTGCTTTGTCTTTTATATGAGCAGTCAAATCGACGCTGCGGGCAAAGCACTAATCAATACATTTGGTCTGTCGCGCGCGGGCGCAATCCTGATCGGCGCAGGCGCAATTCTTGTCTATTGCTTGCTCGGCGGGTTTATTGCCGCGAGCATTACCAACGCCGTACAAGCCGTTGTGATGATGGCGGCCTGTATTATCGTTCCTGTCCTTACAGTTCAAGCCGCAGGCGGCATTGGCGAAATGATGACGAATTTGCATGATACCCAAACCGTAGATTATTTTAACATCACGGGCAGCGCCGCCGGACTGGCCGGCGCAGGATTAGCGCTAGGCCTGCTCGGGACAGGGCTGGGCGCGCTCGGACAGCCGCAACTGCTCAATTGGATTATGGCGGTGCGCGATCCCAAAATGCGCAAACAAGGCGCAGCGATTACAATTGGCTGGGGCGTGATTGTCTATTCCGGACTTATCCTGATGGCGATGGCCGCGCGCTCTATGGCGATTGAAACGCCCAAGGAAGAGCTTTTCTTCACGCTCGCGCAGAAATTCCTACCGACCGTTTTTGCAGGCATCGTTATTGCCGCTGTTTTATCGGCGGTGATGTCAACCGTGGACAGCTTGCTGCTCTCTGCCGCGGCCGCCGTCAGTCACGATATGGGCGGCAAAGCCGTGCCTGCCGATAAGGCCGTTCTCTATGGACGCATCGCCATGGTGGGCGTGGCGGTAATCGCAGTCTTGCTCACGCTTTACGCCCCCCAAGATATTTTCAAACGCGTCCTCTTTAGCTGGGTCGCGCTGGGCGCAGCCTTTGGGCCGTCTATTTTGACGAAATGTTTGGGATGGCACGTTTCTGGCCGCGCAATTTTTATTGCAATTCTGGCCGGATTTTTTACCGCCGTGATCGCCTATAATGCAGGGCAATTTGTCAGCGCGGATGCAAAGCCCGCGCTCGGCATGATAGAAAAATGGGGTAGCTGGATTATTGGGCTATTTATTCTGAAAGTGGGACGGGTGAAGTCGGGTAAGGTTTAGGAACCTAACCCACGCCTATCATCCCGCCGGAGGGCGGGACCCAGAATTGCTGAATCTGCTTTGTAAATGTATGTAGTTTTACAGGACTGAACGCGCCGCACGTTCAAACTCAATTTCACCAGATTCTCTAAATCGTAAATCTGGGTCCCGCCCTCCGGCGGGATGATGGTGGAGGAGGTAGGTTTACGCC